>JAFYBB010000385.1 GCA_017540445.1 Clostridia bacterium
AAATACGAATGAGGAATGAAGTTTGGACGGGCCGTCAACGGAGTAGGCAGTAGGGAGTAGGGAGCAGGAATAGCCTGGCTTGTGTTGGAACGAAGCAAAATGTTCGCGGCGGCCGCACTTTTCCCTACTCCCTTCTCCCTGATCCATGAATTCAATTTATCGAGCTCCGCTCGACAAATCTGAATTCAACAAAACAGGCCGGGGAAAACTCCCCCAGCCTGTTTTGCGATCCATCAGCCCGCGTAGGAGATGCAGGTATCCTGGAACTCGGTCAGGGCGGTCATCAGGGCCTCGTCATCGGCGCCGTCGTACTTGTGGCCGATGATGTTGTCGCCCAGGCCGGTGGCCAGGCTCCAGTAGTCGCCGGGGTACTGGCCCTGCGGGATGGTGTACTGCAGCTGATCGGCCAGCGCGGACAGGGCCACGTCAGCCTTCACGGCGTCGCTCTGCTGAGCCGCCAGGTTGGAGGGACCCCAGCCCAGGGCCTCGTAGCGGGCCAGCTGCACGTCGCCAGAGGACAGCCACGCGGCCAGCGCGTCGCAGGCGGCCAGCTTGGCCTCGTCCTCCTGGGGCTTCACGCCCAGCATCTTGAAGCCGCCGAAGCCGGACATCTGATAGCCGTCCACGGTGGGCAGCTTGGCGGCGGCGTAGTTGTCGCCGAACAGCTCCTTGGCAGCCTCGGAATCCCAGGTGCCATCCACGATGGCGGCCACGTTGGTGGCGTTGGAGATGGAGGAGCCGTTCACGAAGGCGGGGCTGCTGGCCAGCTTGATCATGCTCTTCAGGGCCTTCAGGCCGTTCTCGGAGGCATAGTCCACGTTGCAGGCGGTCAGGTTGCCTTCGTTGTCGGAATCATAGGTCAGGGTGCAGCCCGCGCCAAAGAAGAACGCGGTCTGGTACCAGCCGGAGTTGATCTCCATGTAGAAGCTCTTGCCGGCGGCCTCGCAGTCGGCCAGGATGCCTTCCAGGGTGGAGGGATCGGTGACGACGCTCTTGTCGTAGTACAGGAAGTAGCCGTTGTCGCTGGTCAGCGGGTAGGCGTACAGCTCGTCGCCCATGGTGACGGCGGCCACGGCGCCCGCGTCGTTCTCGGCCTTCACGGCCTCGCCGTTGGTGGGCTCCACGATCTCAATGGCGCCGGCGGCCACGATGCGGGCCAGCTGGTCCTGGGCAAAGCCGAAGATGTCGGCGGCGGCGTCCACGTCGGTGATGACCTTGCCGGCGGCATCGCCCTCGCCCACGGCCTCAACGGTCACGGTCATGTCGGCAAAATCGGGGTTCGCGGCCTTGAAGGCCTCGACCTGCTGGTTGGTGAAGTCCACGGCGGCGTCGGCCACCCAGACCTTCAGGTCGCCGCTGTAGCCCTCGGCCAGCGCGGCGCAGCTCAGGGTCAGCACCAGCACGACGGCCAGCACCAGGGACAGGATCTTCTTCATACGGGGTTCCTCCTTTGTTCAAGCGGCCGCGGCTGCGGCCTGATTCGGCATCCTCCGCCGATTGCCCAAGTATTATAGCACTCCATTAACGGAATGTCAAAGCATAATACACCTTATTTGAAAAAACGATAGCTTTCTACAACGCTTTGATAGAATTGTACAACTCCGTGTTATTTCGGAATTGTGCGGACGATCCGGATGCCGTTGACGGGCAGCTCGGCCTCCCCGCCGATATTCTCGCCGGTAAGCGCGTCCGTCCCCTCGGGCAGCGAAACCTTCGCGGGACGTCCCGTGAAGTTCATCACGAACACCGCGCCCCCGCGGGACGCCGCCAGCACGCCCGCCTGCGATTCCGTCAACAGCCGATCGACGCCCGCCTCGTCCAGCAGCCTGCCGTAGAAGGCGTCCAGGAAGGCCGCGTCCGGCCGCGTGGCGACGTAGTAAGCCCTGCCCCCGCCATAGGGATTCACGGTCACGCAGGACTCGCCCGCGTAGAAGTCCGCCGTATACCGCCCCAACGTCCGGGCCGTCTCGGGGTGGATCAGATCGCACATCGTGGAGCAGGCATACGTCGCGCCGTCCTCCATGCGGATGCCGTTCGTCTCGCCGTCGTACAGCCCGTCGGTCTCCTCCGCCCAGATGCCCAGCACCTCCCGAAGGGGGCCGGGGAAGCCGCCCAGAAAGCACAGGTCGTCCTCGTCCACCCGTCCGGTGTAGCAGGTGCATACCAGCGTGCCGCCGCCCTCCACGAACCGGGTGAGCCGCTCCGCCGCGCCGGGGCGCAGCATGTACAGCATAGGCGCAGCCACCAGGCGGTAGCTGGTCAGGTCCCGGGTCTCGTCGACCACGTCCACGTCCACGTTTTGCCGCTTGAGCGCCCGGTAATGCTCCAGCGCTGTGTCGAAGTACCTGAGGTCATCCCTCGGTCCCTGGCAGTCCTCCAGCGCCCAGCGGTTCTGGGTGTCGAAGAGCAGCGCCACCTTCGCCCCGGGCATCGTTCCCCGCAGGTCGGCGAGCTTCTCCAGCGCCTCGCCGACCGCCTGCACGTCCCGGAAGGTGCGGGTGTGTTCGTGGCCCGCGTGGTCCACCACCGCGCCGTGGAACTTCTCCGCTGCGCCCCGGCTCTTGCGCCACTGGAAGTACTGTACCGTGTCCGCGCCGTGCGCCACCGCCTGCAGGCTGGACAGCAGGTGCATGCCCGGCTTCTTCAGCTTGCACACCGGCTGCCAGTTCACCTGGGATGGCGTGGATTCCATCAGCGCGAAGGGCCTTTGCTTCAGCGAGCGCATCCAGTCGTAGTTGAAGGCGGCCAGCATGGCCTGACGCTCCTCGTCCGGCGCGCCCCAGCGGGGATAGCTGTCGTAGCTCGCGAAGTCCAGCTCCCCGGCGAGGCTTCCGTAGTCCAGGCCGTCGAAGGACTCCATCAGGTTGGTGGTGATGGGCAGATGGGGCGTCAGTTCCCGCAGCGGCGCGGCCTCCGCCCGAAGGAAGTCCTCCGTCTGGTGGGTGACGAACCGCCGCCAGGCCAGGTTCAGCCCGTGCACGGCCGTCTCCCCCACGCGGGAGGGGCTGCGCAGCTCCTCCCAGCTGTCATAGGTCTTGCTCCAGAAGCCCGTCCACCAGGCCTGGTTCAGCTTCTCCAGCGTGCCGTAGCGGGCCCTGAGCCAGTCCCGGAAGGCCCGCTGGCACAGCTCGCAGTGGCACGCGCCGCTCAGCTCGTTGGAGATGTGCCAGCCCACCACGGCGGGATGATTCCCGAACCGCTCCACCAGCGCCCGGTTCATTCTGCCCACGAAATCCCGGTACACCGGGGAGGTGAAGCAGTGGTTGTGCCGCCCTCCGTGGAAGTTG
>JAFYBB010000386.1 GCA_017540445.1 Clostridia bacterium
AAAAGGGGCTGTCGCAACAGCCCCTCATGCCGCGCTACTCCACGACGGTGATGACGTCATCCAATACGTAGTGGAAGGTGGGCCAGGAGGTCTTTTCGTTCTCCTTATAGCCCTGCTTGAGATCCACGGTGTCCGCGGGGTCCTCCGGGTCCACGCCTCTGTAGTCACCCTTGAACACGTCGATCTCGCCCTTTCTGAAGGCCTCGATGGTCTTGTCCAGCTCAGCCTGGGTGCCGTAGGCGGCGATCTGGCGGTTCAGGTCGGTGACGATCACCCAGCCGCGGTCGAAGCCGGCGCACATGTCGTGGCCGAACACATCGCCCGGCACGGCCTTTTCGATCTCCCGACCCTCCAGCACCGCCTCCACCGCGCCGATGACGTAGGGCGTCCAGTTGATGCGGGTGCTGATCAGCGAGGTGCTGGGCGCCACGTCCGACATGCTCTGATTGTAGCCCACGTGGATCACGGGCCTGGACGCGCTGGCGTCCTCGCAGGCGATGGCGGTGCCGATGGTGTCCGTGTGGTGGGAGATCACCACGCAGCCGTCGTCGATCAGCCGGTTTGCGGCCAGGCGCTCCTTGTTGTAGCTGTTCCAGGCGTTGGTATAGAAGACGCGCATCGTCGCCTGGGGCACGACGGAGCGCACGCCCATCAGAAACGCCGTGTAGCCCGATATGACGTCGGCGATCGGATACGCGCCCACGTAGCCCACCAGCGCCTGGTCGGCGGTGATCACGTGGTTGGCGATCATCTCCTTCATCTTTAAGCCCGCGGCCACGCCGGTGACGTAGCGGCCCTCGTAGATGGCCCCGGCGAAGCTGTGGTAGTTGTCCGGGTCGCCGGAGTGGTCGTCCACGCTGTAGGCGCCCTGGCAGAACTGCACGTCCGGATACTCGCGGGCCGCGTCGATCATCTGGGTGCTGTTGTTGTTGGTGAATATGATCTGGCAGCCCTCGCGCACCAGCTCGCGCGTCGGCTCGATGGTGTCGTCCTCGGGCACGTTCTTGCGGCTGACCACCTGCACGCGCCCCGGCAGGGCCTTCACCAGCGCGTCCTCCGCCAGCATGAAATTCGCGGTGTAGGGCGTGCTCTCGTCGTTCTTGTAGATGAAGCCGACCTTCAGCACATCCCTGCCGATGGGCCTGTCCCACACGGTATGGATCGCGCCGAAAACCGCGAGCACCAGCAGGGCCGCCACGACCGTCGTGATGTTAATGCGCTTCATGCTCGTCCTCCCCGTTCTTTGATTCCTCCGTCCTGGCCGGATACAGCGCGTTCAGATCGATCTTGCCCTCGTCGATCAGGCGCAGCATGATGTCCACGACCTGCGGGTCAAACTGGGTGCCGCGCCCCTTGCGCATCTCGTTCAGCACGTAGTCAAAATCCATCTGCTTGCGGTACACGCGGTTGGCCGTCATGGCGTCGAAGGCGTCCGCCACGCCGATGATGCGTCCGTACTGCGGTATCTCCTCGCCCTTCAGGCCGTCGGGATAGCCGCGACCGTCGTAGCGCTCGTGGTGGTAGCGGGCGCCCTCCACCACGTTCTTGATCAGCGTGAAGTCCTTCAGGATCTCGGCGCCGCGGGTCACGTGGGACTTCATGACGGCGTACTCGTCGTCGGTCAGCCGCGCGGGCTTGTTCAGTATGTTGTCCGGGATGCCGATCTTGCCGATGTCGTGCATCAGGGCGGCGCGGCGCAGGTTTTCGCACTCCTCGTCGCTGAAGCCCAGCTCCCTGGCGATCATCACCGAATACTGGGACACGCGCTGGGAGTGCTGGCTGGTGCGCTCGTCCTTGGCGTCCACGGCCTTGGCGATGGCGATGATGGTCTCGTTGCCCATCTGGATCTGCTGCCTGGCCAGCTCCAGCTCGTGCTGCTGCTTTTCCATCATCCGCTGCATCCGGCGGGTCATCACGAACCAGGTCAGCCAGATGATGAACAGCATCGGCACCAGTATGATGTAGACGACGAACCACTGGTTGTCGTAGATCTCCCTGGCCTTGACGAGCGTGTAGTTCCGCTCGCTGAGGATGTTGCTGCGGTTGTTGTCGAACACGGCCAGGTGGAACGCGTAGCTGCCGGTGGGCAAATTGGTGTAGGTGATGGTGTTCAGCGCGCTCTGGGGCAGTATCGTCCAGTCGCTGTCAAAGCCCTCCAGCCAGTAGCCCACATAGGGGTCCTGTATGGAGTAGTTGATGATCTCCGGGTACATCTCGATCTTGCTGACGCCGCGCCCGATCTCGATGGTGGCCAGGCGCCCCAGCGTCTGCAGCGCGCCGTCCAGGCGCACGTTCTTGATGGACATGCGGTAGGCGCTGATGCCCGAGGAGTAGCTGGCGGTGTCGATCACGAACACGCCCTTGTCGCAGGGCAGGAACAGGTTGCCGTCCGCGTCGCACCAGTTCCAGGAGTTGGCCGTCAGCGCGCCGTTCAGGCCCCGCTTGGCGTCCAGCAGGTCGTAGCTGATGCTCTCGCTGCCGGAGAGCAGTTCGTCCCGGTCCACGATGTAGATGCCCGCGCTGCTCATCACAAACAGCGTGTTTTCATCCTTGGCCCAGATGTCATAGTTGTTGTAATAGGGAAAGCTGTCCAGCCGGCGGACCGCGCCCTGCGCGTCCATGTAGCACAGGCCGTTGCTGGTGACCAGGAACACGCCCTCGGACTTGGTGTCCTTCACGGTGCGCAGTATGACGCCGGAGCTCAGCCCGTCGTCGCGGGTGATCATGCGTTTGACCTCTCTGCCCTCCAGCACGGCGATGCCGTCGCCGTCGGTGCCGGCCAGTATCGTGCCGTCGGACAGCTCTGTGACCGTCAGAATCATCGAATTGATCAGGCCGTCGGTGTAGCCGATCGTGCCGGTGATCTGATGGTCGCGGATGAAGCTGATGCCCGTGTCGCCGCCGGCCATGATCGTGCCGTCCGAAAGCTGCTTGACCACGCGGGCGCGGTTGCCGAAGCTGCCGTTGGCGGCGTTGTACAGGTGCTCGGTGCCGTCCGGCTCCACCTCCAGCAGGCCGCTGCCGTAGGTGCACACCCACAGGTGATCGTCGCTGTCCACCAGCATGCAGCGTATGCGAACGCCGCTAAGCTTCTCGGTCAGCGCGTTGTTCACCCGGCGGCGGCAGCGCTCGTCCACCACGTCCAGGCCCTTGTCGGTGCCGAAGTAATAGTTGCCCTGCCACTTGACCACCGTGTTGACCACGCGGTTGGGCATGCCCACAGTGCCGTACACGTCCTTGAACGCCGACGGCGCCATGCGCAGCAAGCCCAGGCGCGACGAGGTGAACCACAGGTTGCCCTGGTAGTCCTCCAGCATGTTGTCGATGGAATTGTTGAATTCGTTGGTGTTGACCGGCTCAAACGCCTTGTCCCGGCTGATGTAGCCCACGCCGTTGTCGGCGGAGACGAACAGGTTGCCGTCCACGTAGTACAGGTCGTTCAGGTTGGAAAGGCCCTCGCAGGTGCGCACGTCCTTCTGGTCGAACCAGCCCTCGCCGATCTCGTACACGTACAGGTGGTTCGTGGAGGTGCCCGCCAGCAGCACGCCGTCCGGGTCGAAGCACACGCTGTTGAACAGCTCCTCGTCGCCGGGGATGCGCAGGGAGCTGAGGATCATGCCCCTCTGCATCAGAAACAGGCGCCCGTCGGAGGTGATCGCGGCCACATGCCCGTTGGCGTCGGCGGCGATCTTGTCCGCGTAGTTGACCTCCTGCAGCGTGTTGATCCGCCGCAGGCCGTTCTTCAGCGTCAGCACCTGCATGCTGCCGGTGGTTCCGATGTAGTAGTAGCCGTCGGAGCTCTGTATGATGGAGCGCACCGAGTTTGAGGGCAGGCCCCTGGACTGGTCCACCACGTTGGCGATCTTTTCATTGATGCAGATGGACAGGCCGTTGTCGTTGGTGCCGATCCACAGGCGGCCCTCCTCGTCCACGTACAGGCAGTTCACGTTGCGGACGGACTCATAGCCGTCCATCCAGCGAAACTCCCGGCCGTTGTAGCGGTACAGGCCGGCGTAGGTGCCGATCCAGAGTATACCGTCGTTGGTCTGGGCGATGTCGTTGGCCTCGCCGCAGGGCAGGCCGTTGTTGCTGCTGTAGACGGTCTGCACGTAGTTGTTGTAATCGTTCGCCTCGACCGCTTCGGCCCGGGCGGGCAGGCTGCCCCCGGCGCAGCACAGCGCCAGCGCCAGCAGCGCCACCACGGCTGCGGCTTCGGGGCGCGGGCCGCCCTTGCGGGCGCGGCGGGCGCGGACCCAGTGCACCAGGCGCAGCAGGAAGTAGATCGACAGCAGCGTCAGTATCTTGTCAAAGAAATCCACGTAGAACTGGCCCAGTATCTGACAGAACAGCTGCGGCACGCCGCGCTCGCGCCAGAAGCCCATCGCGCCGTCGCCCCACAGGTTGCCGGTGCCCCCGCCGTAGAATATGGCGTTCAGCGGCACCGAGATGATGATGGAGGTCAATGTGGTCATGGCCGCCACCGTCATGGCGCCCAGTATCGTGGACATACGGCTCTTGCGGGCCGCGAAGCCCACGATCAGGCCCAGGCCGACGCTGGTCAGGCCATAGATGGCGTCCGTGCCGGGGTAGATGCCCTGCATCAGGTTGCCCGCCAGGCCCACCACCGCGCCGGCGAAGGGCCCGGCCACATAGGCGCACAGCACCGTGCCGAACGCGTCCATCCACAGGGGCAGGTTGAAGCGCAGTGCCAGCATGCGCCCATAGTAATTCATCAGTATGCATACAATGACAAACAGACCGATCAGAGGTGTCTTCCATTGCTTCACTTGTCTGATCCCTCCTGCCTTGGAACAAATACCGCCGGGTCTACATATCCAGCTCGTCCGCCAGGGCCGCGTACTGCTCCATCCAGGCGCGGTATTGGCCGGATTCCAGCAGCTCGTCGATCACGCCGTTGACGAAGGCGATCAGCTGGTTCTCGCCCTTCCTGGCCGCCACGCGGTCGCCGTCAAAGGCCTCCCCCTGCGTGAACCGGACGCCGGGCACCAGCGTCAGGCCGCACTCCGGATTGCCCTCGATGTAGGCGCCGCCGCTCTCGATGTCCACCATGGCCGCGTCGGCGGTGCCGTTTTCGAGGGCGTCGTACACGTCCTGCATCACGGACACGCGCCTGAACTGATGGTAGTTGTACACGTGCTCGGC
>JAFYBB010000387.1 GCA_017540445.1 Clostridia bacterium
GGCCCAGCGGCCGTTGCCGTCCATGATGATGGCCACGTGCCGGGGCAGCGTGCTCGGCGGCAGCGCCTGCGCCGGGGCGGAATCGGTGACCGGCGTCACGGTGATGTACTTCGGGCGGGGCCGGAACGCCTCGCTGAGCATGCGGGACAGCTTTTCGAAGAACATGGGCGCACCTTCCTTTTTTTTCGGCAGGGAACAGGGAACAGGGGACAGGGAACACGCAACGGGGAACAGGGAACAGGGGGCTGGCCCTGTTCCCTGTTCCCTGATTGCCGGGCGGAAATCAGACGGACATGATCTCCTTTTCCTTGTCCGCGCCGATCTTGTCCAGCTCCTCGATGTGGCTGTCGGTGACCTTCTGCAGGTCCTTCTCGGCGATCTTCTGGTCGTCCTCGGTGATGACGGAATCCTTCTTCAGTTTCTTGATGCCCTCCATCGCGTCGCGGCGGATGTTGCGCACGGCGACCTTGCCCTCGTCCACCATCTTCTTGACCTGCTTGCACAGCTCCTTGCGGCGCTCGCCGGTCAGCTCCGGCACCAGCAGGCGCACGACCTTGCCGTCGTTGGAGGGGTTGATGCCCAGGTCGGACTTCTGGATGGCCTTTTCGATGGGGCCGATCATCTTCGGCTCCCAGGGCGCGATGACCAGCAGCCTGGGCTCCGGCGAGGATATGTTGCCCACCTGATTGAGGGCGGTGGGGGTGCCATAGTAATCCACGGTGATCTTGTCCAGGATCTTCGGGTTGGCCCGGCCCGCGCGCAGGCTGCCCAGATCGCTCTGTATGGTGGCGATGGTCTTGTCCATCCTGCCGCCGGCGTTTTTGATGATCTCCTTGTACATGCTGTCTACCTCCCGCTGTTATTGCGCGATTCGCGCCATTATTGACTGACTAATATTGTAACGTAAATGCGCGAAAATGGCAAGTATTATTTTTCCGTTTACGCGCGGATATTGACTTTGCGGCCCTGTTTGACTATACTGAATGGAGATTGTACCGGGTTTGGGACCGATTTGACGCACAAAGGACGGCGCGCGCAGCGCGGCGCCGGGGGAGGGAACCATGCTGAAAAGGGCCGTGATATGGGCGCTCGCATTGGGCGTGCTCCTGGCGGCGCTGGCCGGGGCCGCGGCCGAGGCCTTCGACGCCGCGCCGACGCTTCCGCCGGCGCAGCCCCTGCGCACCGTGCGGCTGCGGGCCGCGGGGGACCTGATGGTGCACCGGCGGCAGCTGGAGCTCGCCCGGCAGCCGGACGGCAGCTACGACTTTCACCCTCAGTACGCTATGATCGCCGGGGCCCTCGCCAACGCGGACTACACCATCGCCAACCTGGAGACCACCATCGGCAAGTACGGAAACATGGACTACTCCGGCTTTCCGCTGTTCAACACCCCCGAGGCGCTGCTGGAGGCGGTGCGGGACGCGGGCGTGGACTTTCTGACCCTGGCCAACAACCACATGCTGGACCGCTACTTCGAGGGCATGGTGGCCACCGTGGACAACGTGGAGCACTTCGGCTTCGACCACGGCGGGGCCAACCGGACGGAGGCGGAGCGGGACGCGCCCGTGGTGGTGGACGTGAACGGCGTGCGCATCGGCATGCTGTGCTACACCCAGATGACCAACGGCATGGAGGCCTACTGCAGCTCGGACGTGAAGGCGTACGGCGTGAACTACCTGCGCAAGGCGGACTTTGCCGCCGACGTTCAGAAGCTGCGCGACGCCGGGGCCGAGGTTGTCATTGCCATGCCCCACTGGGGCGAGGAGTACCGCCGCCAGCCGGAGGCCAACACCGTGTCGCTGGCGAAGATCATGATCGCCGCCGGGGTGGACGTGATCCTGGGCAGCCACCCCCACATGGTGCAGCCGGTGCGCTTCGTCGAGGCCCAGGGGCCGGACGGCCGCACGCGCCGGGGCCTGGTGGCCTACAGCCTGGGCAACTTCATCAGCAACATGACCGTGCGCTACACCGATTCCGGGCTGCTGCTGGATTTCACGCTGCGCGAACGCCAGGACGGCGGCTTCGAGGCGGTGGACGTGCGCTTTGTGCCCATTTTCTGCTGGCGCTCAAAGGACGCGATCCGCGCGGTGGCGTCGTGCAACTACCTGGAGGCGCCCCCCGAGGGCATGGACAAGAACACCTGGGCGCGCTTGAAGGAGAGCTGCCGGGAGCTGCGCGCGCTGATCGATCCCCAAATCGAGATGATCGGGGAATAGTTCGTCCGTCAAAGACGGGCTTGTGCGCCGCTCAAAAATGTGCTATAATCTATCCGCGTGCGGTAGTGGCGGAATCGGCAGACGCCTCAGACTTAAAATCTGATACCCTATGGGTGTGCGGGTTCAAGTCCCGCCTACCGCACCAAAGCCAGACTATTGTGTTTGACGGGAAAAAGTGGTATACTTGAATGGGACTATGGCTATGGAGCCGCACGGCCACAGAACCGAATGACAGAAACGGAGGATTTCTACCATGAACATGTTCCGCAAGATTCTCTGCACCGCTCTGGCTGTCGCGCTGATTGCCGCCATGATGCTGACCGCCATGGCCGAGACCGCCACGCTTTACATGCGGGGCAAGGACAACGGCACGAACTTTTATGAGTCGGTGGAGCTGCAGAATGTCACCAAGGATACCAGGATCACCGATATCAAGAGCAGCAACAAGAAAGTGATGAAGGTGCTCTCCCTGCGCAAGACGACCAGCACCAACAAGGTCTATGGCACCGGGAAAACCGAGAAGAGCTACGGCGCAAGGATCTCCGTCAATTTGATGAAGCTGGGAACCGCGACCCTGACCTACAAGCAGGACGGAAAGCGCATGTCCCAGAAGTACGTCGTCAAGGCTTACTCCAATCCGATCAGCAGCTTGGTGCTCACCGGCATCAGCGACAAGGACCTGAAGGCCAGGTTTGACAAGCACGGTCTCGCCGATTCCCTTTCGCTGACCAAGAACGCCAGCGCGGGCAAGCTGAAGGTCAAGGCCGCCAGCGGCTGGGTGATCACCTCGGTGACATGGCGCGATCAGGCCGAAGACAGTGAACGCTGCTATTACAGTTATCGGGGCGCTTCCTCCTGCACGCTGAGCACGCCCGCTATGGTCAAGGGCAACGGCTATTATCTGAGCGTCGACCTGAGGAACAAAGCGACGGGCGGCAGCCAGTATGTCAGCATAAGCATCGAGTGATCAGAGCGCGGATAAAGCGACAGACAAATGAGGCGCGGGCCCGGCGGCTCGCGCCTTTGAACACACAGCGACAATGACAATGGGGAGGACGGCGTATGCAGAAGGTATTCGGACACCGCGGCGCGTCGGGCTACGCGCCGGAGAACACGCTGGAGGCGTTTGAGCTGGCGGCGAAGATGGGCGCGGACGGCGTGGAGCTGGACGTGCAGATCGCGAAGGACGGCGAGCTGGTGGTGGCTCACGACGAGACCATCGACCGGGTTGCAAACGGCCAGGGGCTGATCTGTGAGCTGACCACGGCCCAGATGAAGCGGCTGCGCTTCAACAAAACCCACCCGGAATATGAAAGCGCCACCATTCCCACCCTGCGGGAGGTGTGCGAGCTGCTCAGGCCCACGGGGCTGTGGATCAACATCGAATTGAAGAACAGCCGCATCTTCTACGAGAGCCTGGAGGAGAAGTGCGTGAAGCTGGTCTACGAGACGGGCATGGCCGGGCGGGTGTTCTATTCCAGCTTCAACCACCACAGCATGCGCCATATGAAGCAGATCGACCCGGCGCTGTGCTGCGGCCTGCTGTACGAGGCCACGATGATCGAGCCCTGGCGCTATGCCCACGCGCTGGGCATGGACGCGATACACCCCCACTTCTCCGAGCTGCAGATCCCGGAGGAGGCGGCGCAGGCCCACGCGCTGGGGCTGAAGGTGAACGTGTGGACGGCCAACACCGAGCAGGAGATCCGCGATTCCCTGCTGGCCGGGGCGGACACGGTGATCAGCAACTACCCGGACCGCGCCCTGGCGGTGCGCACGGAAACTGTTTGACCATTTCTACAACGAAGGGCTGTCTCAAAGCGCATAAGCATACAACCGTGTACATGGCGTAGGGGCGGGGATGCGCCGCCCGCCGGGTAGTACGATGCGTTTCGTACCCGGGCGGGCGGCCATTGGCCGCCCCTACGCATGCTTCACGTATCCGATACGCCTTTTGGCATTCAAATATACTTTCGCATGGCCTGCAGCGCGGCCTTCTCCAGGCGCGAGACCTGGGCCTGGGAGATGCCGATCTCCTGGGCGACCTCCATCTGCGTGCGGCCCTGGAAGTAGCGCTGGCGGATGATGCTGCGCTCCCGCTCCTGCAGCCGGTTCAGCGCCTGGTCGATGGACAGCCTGCGCACCCAGTCGTCCTCGCTGACCCGCTTATCCTGGACCTGGTCCATCACGTAGATGGCGTCGCCGCCGTTCTGATACACCGGGTCGAACAGCGACACCGGGTCCTGTATGGCCTCCAGCGCCGTCACCACGTCCTCCTCCGGCACGTCCATGGCCCGGGCGATCTCGGCGGTGGTCGGCTCCCGGCCCTCGCCGGTGGACAGTGCGTCCCGGGCCTTCAGCGCCCGATAGGCCGTGTCCCGCATCGAGCGGGACACGCGTATGGCGTTGTTGTCCCGCAGGTAGCGCCGGATCTCGCCGATGATCATCGGCACGCAGTAGGTGCTCAGCCGCACGTTCAGGCTCAGATCGAAGTTGTCCAGCCCCTTCATCAGGCCGATGCAGCCCACCTGGAACAGGTCGTCCATGTTTTCGCCCCGCTTGTAGAAGCGCTGGACCACGCTGAGCACCAGCCGCAGGTTGCCGTAGATCAGCTCGCGCCGGGCCTCCTCGTCGCCCCCGTGGGCGCGCCCCAGCAGCTCCTTCATGTGTTCGTGGGTCAGCGTCGGCAGCGTGGAGGTATCCACGCCGCAGATCTCAACCTTGTTGCCCGTCATAAAAACAACCTCCACAGGGGCAGTATTGCCCTCGCGGAGGCTGGCTATACGCGCCGCGCGGCGCTCACCTGTGGTACAGCCGGTTCGTCTGGTAGGCGGGCTCGCAGGTCAGGTTCATGCCCAGCTTGCCGAACATGCTCTCGTCCACCGGGGAGAGGATGACCGAGGAATGGGCCTCGCAGTCGCTGAGCCTGGAGAGCTGCTCCATGGCCAGCTCGGCGTTGTCGTCGGTGACGGCACAGATGGTCAGCGCGATCAGGATCTCGTCGGTGTGCAGCCGCGGGTTCCGGTTGCCCATGTGCGCCACCTTCAGGTGCTGTATCGGCTCGATGACGGTGGGGGAGATCAGCTTGATCTCGTCGGGGATGCCGGCCAGCTCCTTCAGCGCGTTGAGCAGCGCGGCGGCGGCCGCGCCAAGCAAATTGCTGGTCTTGCCGGTGACGATACTGCCGTCGTTCAGCTCGATGGACACGGCGGGCTCGCCGGTCTGCTCGGCCAGCGCCAGCGCGGGCTTCACCACGCTGCGGCAGCCGGTGTCCAGGTTCAGCTGGCGCATCAGCAGCTCGATCTTCTGCACCTCGGCGGGCAGCGCGCGGCCCTGCTTCACGGCGCAGGCGGTCTTGTAGTAGCGGCGGATGATCTCCTGGCAGGAGGCCTCGCGGCACACCTGGTCGTCGACGATGCTCTTGCCCGCCATGTTCACGCCCATGTCCGTGGGGCTCTTGTACGGGCACTCGCCGTAGATGCGCTCGAATATCGCCTTCAGCACCGGGAAGATCTCGATGTCGCGGTTGTAGTTCACCGTGGTCTCGCCGTAGGCCTCCAGGTGGAAGGGGTCGATCATGTTCACGTCGTTGAGGTCGGCGGTGGCGGCCTCGTAGGCCAGGTTCACCGGGTGCTTCAGCGGCAGGTTCCAGATCGGGAAGGTCTCGAACTTGGCGTAGCCGGCCTTTACGCCCCGCCGGTGCTCGTGGTACAGCTGGGAAAGGCAGGTGGCCATCTTGCCGCTGCCGGGGCCGGGGGCGGTGACCACCACCAGCGAACGGCTGGTTTCGATGTAATCGTTTTTGCCGTAGCCCTCGTCGCTGACGATCAGCGATACGTTGGAGGGGTAGTCCGGGATCCGGTACAGCTTGTACACCTTCAGGCCCATGCCCTCCAGCCGGCGCTGGAACTGGTCGGCGGCGGACTGGCCGGTGTACTGCGTGATGGCGATGGCCCCGACATACAGGCCGAAATCGCGGAACACATCCACCAGGCGAATGA
>JAFYBB010000388.1 GCA_017540445.1 Clostridia bacterium
TATTCTCTTCTCGGAGCATGTCTCGACTTCTTCCTTGTTTGTTTCGCAGCTACAATTAGAAGTCTTTCATGCTCCTTTTGTCTATCGCGTTTCTGTCAATCCCACAACTTTCCGTGAAGAACCAAAAAGAAGCGCTGATGCTGGCATGACCACCAATGTGGAAATGCCGGAGGTCGGGACTGATAACCCTCGCATGAGCCGCAGGGAGCGTCGCGTCGCTGAAAAGGCGGCGAAGCGGGAGGCGATGGAAGCGGCGAAGCGTCAGGCTGTTCGGAAAAAGGCCGCCGCCAAGCGCAAGGCCGCAGCCAAGAAAAAGGGCGTGAAAAAGAAGCCCCTGCCTAAGGAGCAGAACAAGAGAGCGATTTCTGCCCAGGCGACCATTCCCTATCGGGAGATGGGCAAGGACGGCATATGCCGCGTCCATGACCGGCTGTATTCCAAAACGATCCGTTACCTCGATCTGAACTACCAGCTGGCACAGCCCGACGACAAGGCCGACATCTTCGACGGCTGGTCGGAGTTCCTCAACTACTTCGACTATACCATCCACGCCCAGCTGACCTTCTCCAACCGGCACAGCATCGCCGCGGAGCTGGAGAATCTCATCAAGGTGCGTCCTCGGAACGACGGCTTCTCCGACCTTATGGAAGAATACGCCAATATGCTTCGGGAGCAGCTCCAGAAGGGCAACAACGGCCTGATTCGCACTAAGTACATTACCTATTCCATTGAGGCCGACAATTTCCGCGAGGCCAAGCCGAAGCTGGAGCGTATCGAGGCCGACATCCTCACCAACTTCAAGGTGCTGGGCGTGGTGGCCTACCCGCTGACCGGCGCGGAGCGGCTCAAGCAGATGTACGAGTTCTTCAACCCGGATGCCAAAGCGCCCTTTGAGTTCAGCTACGACCTGGTGTTGAAGTCGGGCATGTCCACCAAGGATTACATCGCCCCGACCAGCTTCAACTTCAAGAACCGGCGCTTTTATCGCATGGGGAATCGCTACAGCGCGGTGTCCTATCTCCAGATCCTTGCCTCCGAGTTGTCCGACAAGATGCTGGCTGAGTTCCTCGACCTGGACAGGGATATGGTCATCACCATGCACATTCAGTCCATCGAGCAGAGCGCCGCCATCAAGATGGTGAAGGGCAAGGTCAGCGACATCAACAAGATGAAGATCGAGGAGCAGAAGAAGGCCGTGCGCTCCGGCTACGACATGGACATCATCCCTTCCGACCTGAACACCTACTCCGGCGAGGCCCAGCACCTGCTGGACGATCTGCAATCCCGCAACGAGCGCTTGTTCCTGGTGACGGTGCTGGTGCTGAACACCGAACGGACGCGGGAGGAGCTGGAAAACGCCGTGGGACAGGTGGACGGCGTGGCCCACCGCTACAACTGCGCGCTGCGGCGGCTCGACTGTATGCAGGAGGCAGGCATGGTCAGCAGCCTGCCCCTGGGATGGAACCAGGTGCCCATCAAGCGGGCGCGGACCACCACCTCCACCGCCATCTTCGTGCCTTTCACGACGCAGGAGCTGTTCATCCCCGGCGAGGAATCGGTGTACTACGGCCTGAACGCCGTGTCCAACAACATGATCTACGCCGACCGAAAGCAGCTCAAGACGCCCAACGGCCTGATCCTCGGTACGCCCGGTTCCGGCAAGTCCTTCACGGCGAAGCGGGAGATCGCCCATGTGTTCTTCTTCTCGGAGGACGACGTGATCATCTGCGACCCGGAGAGCGAGTATTACCCGCTGGTGCAGGCGCTGGGCGGCCAGGTGGTGCGCATCGCTCCCAGCAGCCACGACTACATCAACCCGCTGGATTTCAACCTGGACTATTCAGATGATGAGAACCCACTGCGCCTTAAATCCGACTTCATTCTCTCCCTGTGCGAGCTGATCATGGGATCGCGCAGCGGCATCGACCCGAAGGAGAAGTCCGTCATCGACAGGTGCCTTGCCATCATCTACGACAAATACCTGCGCGACCCGCGCCCGGAGAATATCCCCATCCTGGGCGACCTGTACAACTGCCTGCTCAAACAGCCGGAAAAGGAGGCGGCCTACATTGCCACGGCGCTGGAAATCTACGTCACCGGCAGCCTCAACGTGTTCAACCACCAGACGAACGTGGAGCTGACCAACCGCATCGTCTGCTTCGACATCAAGGACCTGGGAAAGCAGCTGAAAAAGCTGGGGATGCTGATCGTGCAGGATCAGGTGTGGAATCGCGTGACGATCAACCGCTTCTCCCACAAGGCCACCCGCTACTATATCGACGAGTTCCATCTGCTGTTGAAGGAGGAGCAGACGGCCTCCTATTCCATTGACATCTGGAAGCGGTTCAGAAAGTGGGGCGGCATTCCCACGGGCATTACGCAGAACGTGAAGGACTTGCTGGCCAGCCGGGAGATCGAAAACATCTTTGAAAACAGCGACTTCATCATCATGTTGAACCAGGCCGGCGGTGACAGGGCTATCCTCGCCAAGCAGCTGAACATCAGCCCGCGACAGCTGTCCCACGTCACCAACTCTCAGGAGGGCGAGGGCCTGCTGTTCTACGGCAACGTCATCATCCCGTTCCGGGATCGCTTTGACAAGTCCACGCGGCTGTACAGCCTGATGACCACCAAGCCGGAGGAGGTCGAGGCGCGCATGGCGAGGGAGCAGCAGGAAGATGAGCATGAGGAAGATTCTTAGCGCCGGTCTGCTGCTGGTGTCCATAGGCGGCATTGTCGTCAGCGCCGTCAACCTCATCCCTTATCTGCGGGAGGAGGCGCAGTCGGCTTCGTTGTATGCTGAGCTGGCGGCGATTCATGCCGCTGGGGATGATTCCCATGTGGACGGCATAACCGTCACGCCGATGGCGACGACGACAGTCACCAATGCGGAAGAAAGCGACCAGGTGGGCGACGAATCGCAGGAAAACGGTGAGGAGAGTCTGCCGGACGAAACGCCGGAGCCGACCTCACCACCAGTCATCCACTCCGGGCTGCTGGCGCTGCATGAGAAGAACCCCGACTGTGTGGCGTGGATCACCATTGAGGGGACGGTCATCGACTACCCCGTGATGTACCGCCCCGGCCAGAAGAATAACTATCTCCACCGCGACTTCAACGGCAATCATACCTCCGCAGGTGCGCTGTTTATCGCGGAAAACTGCGATCCCGACAACGGCGATAACGTGATCATCTACGGGCACCACATGAACAGTGGAAAGATGTTCGCGGCACTCAACAAGTACAAGAAGCAATCCTTTTACGAGGAACATAAGCGGATCGTCTATGAGACGCTGCACGGGCAGGAGATTTACGAGGTCATGTTAGCCTTCACCACGCCCGTCTACACCGGCCATGACTTTGCGTATTATGCCTTCTCCAAGGCGAACAGCGCGGAGGAATACGATACTTACATCAGCACCTGCCGGGAGCGGGCGTTGTACGACACGGGCGTGACGGCGCGGTACGGCGATAAGCTGTTGACGCTCTCTACCTGCGAATACTCACAGAAGAACGGGCGCATGGTCGTGGTCGCCAGGAAAACCAACGAATGAAAGGAAGAGAAATCGCATGGCAAAGCGCATCTACAAGGCCAAGGACAAGCTCGTCCAGCGGCGTGTTCGCGGCGCGGTGGTCGAGGAGAACGTGCGCACGAAGAAGCGGCGCAGGGTCGGCAAGAAGGATGTCGAGCTGGACGTAAACATGGCGCGTGGGCCCGATGACGGGATAAGCCCATTGGAGGAAGGGCTGGAGGAAGGAAAGGCTGTGTATGGCAGGACGAAAGCCGGAAAGCGGGATGCCAGCCGGTATGACCGCGATGATGATGTGGAATCGCGTCCCCGCGGGCGTGGCCGGGGACAATCGCGCCAGCTTACAAGGGGCCGTGAGGCCATAGAGGAAGAACCGGCTGAAAACCTGCTGGAAACCGATGAACCGCTGGAAACCCGCGCCTCCGATATGCCATCCCGCAGTCGTTCCCAGCGGCGTCAGGCCGCCCGTGCCTCCGATGACAATGCCTCTTCACCGGGGCGCAGCACCCGATTCAAGTATCGCTCGGACGATCTCAGGGATCGCTCCGCGAGGGACACAGGCGATAAGAAGCGTGAGCAGCGCAGGAGCGCCAGCCGGCTTCGCTACGACGAGGAGGAGAGGCGGCTTGAAGCGGAGATCAGCGAACAGGCTGAGGTCGAATCCACCGATACGCCTGACACCGAAGCAAAGCCGCGAAAGCAGCGACGCCAACTTCCTGATGATGGCATGAAAATGGATTCTGAATTGGAAGAACCCGTTGAAGGGCTGGAGGAACAGGCGGACGGCGATAGCCCTGCTCCATCCGAGGTCAAGCAGCGCCAGCGCGCGCAGGCCAACGCTTTCCGAGAGACAAAGGCGAAGGAGGAAGCCGCCGCCGAGACTTTTGAAGAGCTGGCCGAGGGCGAGACTGCCCGCACAGAGAGCATTGCCTCCGCAAAGCGCAAAAGCCGTCTCAACTTCTCAGATGAAGGCTCCGGCTTCGTTCATGGGGCGGGAAGGATAGCAAAGCGGACGGTGAAAACCGCCGCGACCCCGGCGCTGCTCTATGCCGGACAGCAGCTTCGTGAAGCCGGAGAGGAAAACGACGGCGTTTGCGCCGCCGAAGCCAGCGGCCTTGCTGCCCGAAAGACGACGATCCTCGCCAAGTCCTCCAAGCGCTCCACCAACCGGCGCAGCGCCAGCAAAGCGCGGACGGAAACCGTGAAGCAGGAACACGCTGCCCAGGTGGAACATCGGAAGAAGGAGCAGATCCGCGCCTTTCACAAGAAGAAGCGCCAGCGCGCCGCCATTGCCGCCAAGCGCAAGCAATCCGTGGTGTCTGCGGGCGGCTTCGTGGAATCCGCGGACACGTCCTTCTCCATCCCGGCAAAGGCCAAGAAAGCGGCGCAGTCCTTCTTCGCGGAACACAAGGGCGCGATCATCGGCGTGGCCACCGCAGGGCTGATCTTCGCACTGATCGGCGTGTCCATGTCCAGCGTGGCCTCGCTGGTACACGGCGGTGGCACCACGGTGATCTCCACCACCTATGTCTCAACGGATGAGGACATCTACGCCGCCGAGAACGCCTACTGCGCGTTGGAGGACGGCCTGAGTTCGCAGGTCTACGGTCTGCAAACGTCCCATCCGGGCTACGATGATTACGAATACCAGATCGACGAGATCGAGCACAATCCCTATCACCTGATCTCCTACCTCCAGGTGAAATTCGGAGGCTTTACCTACAACAACGAGGTCAAAGCTGAGATCAACCGCCTGTTTCGGCAGCAGTATTCGCTCTCCCTGTCCACGGGCAGCGAGATGCGGACCCGCGTGGAGACGGTGATGGAGACACGGGAGGTCTACGACGAGGAGACCGGCCTGACGGTCATCGAGGAGTACCCGGTGGAGCAGGAAGTGGAATACGAGCATCGGACGCAGTACGCCGTGCTGACCAACCACTACTTCGACATGGTGGCCCGCGCCAACATGAACGAGGAAGAGACCATCATCTACGACGCGCTCAACAAGACCTATGGCAACCGCCCCTACCTGTTCGATCTCTCAGCGGCCTCCGGCGTCGGCAGTTCGGGAATCCACTTTGACATCCCGCCCGAAGCCCTGTCTGATGTGAAGTTTGCCAACATGATCCGGGAGGCGGAGAAGTATCTGGGAATGCCTTATGTGTGGGGTGGCAAGAGCCCGCGCACCGGCTTCGACTGCTCCGGCTTCGTCTGCTGGGTGCTGAACCACTGCGGCAACGGCTGGAATGTCGGCACCAAGCGAGCGAAGGAGCTGTGCCGCATGTGTACCTATGTGTCGCCCGACCAGGCCCGTCCGGGCGATCTGGTGTTCTTTGAAAAGACCTACGACACGGACGGCGCTTCCCACGTCGGCATCTATGTGGGGCAGAACACCATGATCCACTGCGGCAACCCCATCAAGTACGGGCGCATCGATACCCGCTACTTCAAGGCGCACTTCCTATGCTTCGGGCGCTTGCCCTTCTATGATAACTGAATACAGGTCTCCCTGTAAGAAAGCGAGGAAAACATGAGAATCCGAAAGCTGATGAAAAACATACCCCTCCTGCTGGGCGTGTCGGCGGTGCTGATGGGCGCGCCGGCATACGCCAACGTCCCCCAGGCCGCCGAGGTGGACACGGAGCCCGCCGAGATCATCGAGGTCACGCCCACGCCCAGCCCCACGCCGGACATCACTTACGCGCCGCTGCCGGAGGTGTCCATGCAACCCTTCACCATCGCGGGCAACGGCGAGGTGCTGGACGATATTTCGGACGGCTCCAAGGAGTTCTATACCATCACCACCAGCAACAACAATTCCTTCTTCATCGTGGTGGATCGCGCCCGTGCCAGCGAGAACGTGTACATGCTGGCGAAGGTGAACGAGGACGATGTTTCCGACTTCATCGAGGGCTACACCGCGCCGACGCCAACGCCCGCGCCCACGGTGCAGATTCAGTTGCCCACGCCCGCGCCGACGCCCCAGGTCATCACCGTAGAGCCGGAGAAAAAGGAAACCAACATCAATTCCTATGCCCTGATCGGCGCGCTGGCGCTGGCGGTCATCGGCGGCGGCTGGTACTTCAAGGTGTACAAGCCCAAGCACGAGGACTACGACGATGACGACGAGGGCATGGAGTACGACGACAGCGACGAGGAGAGCGACGATTAAGAGCACCCCTCCTCTAAACGACAAGGAAGTGATCTGATTGGCGAAACTGAACAATATCCGCAACCTGGCCTATTCCGAAGCCGGGTCGGTCAGCAGTTCCCCGCAGGACTGGATGCGCTTCATGGACACCGCTTCGCGGATGTACCGCTACAGCTTCCTGGAGCAGCTGTTGATCTACGCCCAGCGGCCTGAAGCCACGGCCTGCGCCACGCTGGATACGTGGAATCAGAAGGTCGGACGCTGGGTCAATCGCGGCGCGAAGGGCATCGCCCTCATCGACGACGCCACCCAGCCGGAGAGATTGCGATATGTGTTTGACATCGCGGATACCCATGCCGTGCGCGGCGCGCCAGATCCCTACATCTGGCGGCTGGATGATCGCCACAAGGAGTGGTTCCTCGCTTACCTGTCCGGCACCTACAACCTGCCCGACGTGAGCTCCATCATGCTGGCGCTTGAAAATGTGGCCGAACAGGTGACGGACGAGTACCTGGAGGACGCGATGGACGGCATCGAACAGGAGATGAACGGCTCGCTGCTGGCGACGCTGCCGGAGGAGGCGCGGAGGGAAACCTTCCGCGCCGTCTTCCGGAATTCCATCTTCTACGAGGTGGCGCGGCGCTGCGGGCTGAACCCTGAAAGCTATCTCCATGAGAGCAACTTCCGGGGCATCCAGTTCTTCAACCGGCTGGGCACCCTCACGGTGCTGGGCAACGCCGTGAGCAACCTCACCGAAATCATCCTCATGGACATCGGGCGAGAGATTCGCGCCTGGGACAGGGAAAACCCCATCCAAGAAAATTCGCAGAAACCCCTTGAAAAAAATGAAAGCCCGGTGTATAATGACTTTCGCGTGGTAAAGCGTGAAAGTAATGACAATGAACCCGAAGAAGGAGGGCAAGAGAATGGAGCTGACGTATCATCGCAAGGGAGATTACCTGTTTCCGAACCTGGTGATCGAGACGGAGAACGCGCCGCAGATCGGGAAGTACGGGATGCTGCGCAAGACCTACCTGAAGGAGAACCGTCCGAACTGGTATCAGAGCATGCTGGCGACTGGCAAGCTGACCCGGCACCTGTCGGAGATCGACCAGCGGGCAAACGAGCGCCTGGAGCAGCTGACCGAGCAGATGGCGCGGACGGAGGGCGTGATGGAGGCTCTGAAGGAGAGCGATCCGATAGGCTGGATTCAGCGGATGAACAACCTTCGCAGTCGGGCGGACGAGATCATACTGACGGAATTGGTGTACAGCTAAACGACGAGACAACCGAACAGGATTTGGATGCAGCAGAGGCGGGAATCGCCTCTGCCCTTTCTCTGCCTGAATTGCCCACCGTCAACAGGCAGATCCGCGCCATAGAGGAACGCATGGCTGCGCCCTATGAGCGTGAGATCACCGTGCCCACGGAGGTGGTGGACGAGATACTGCGCACGGGCGGCAATCGCCGGGGCAGCCAGCTGCGATTGATCTACAACTATATGATCGAACAGACCCCGGAGGCGGCCACGGCCTATGTCAAGCGTGAGTATGGCAAGGGCGGCAAGGGCTTTATCATCAACGGCACCGACTACGCCGTTTGGTTTGACGAGCTGGGCTTGCAGATCGCAGTGGGCCATTCCGTGCGGGATCAGGTGGTAGAAAAGGCGTTCCTCTCCTGGGATGATGTGTCGGGCAGAATCCACCAGCTTCTTCGCCAGGGCGAGTACGCACCCCAGCCTGTGTTGGACGCCGCCCGAGGCAACGCGCTGACGGAGTACGCAAACGCGCTGGCGTTCATGGAGAGGGACATCGTGGACGATTACCGGCACACCCTGTTCGATGAAGCTGAATTGGAGATGTTCAAGGGCGGTTTTCCCGAAGAGGTGGAGAAGGTGTCCCGCTTCCTCGACCATCAGGAGAATGTGGAACGGCTGGTGTCCCGGCTCCGCGATTTCGCGGTGGTCTATGCGGAGAATCGGGATGTGATGCGCTTTCACTATTACAATCCCACCCGCATGGCGGATACCTTTGAGACGTTCGCAAAACCATGGATACCCTTTCAGGCCAGGGAAGGCTTCGCGTGGGAAAACCACGGCGTTTTCATTACCCAGGATGAGATCGACGCGGAGCTGGCGGGCGGCGCGAGCTATGAAAACAGCAGACTTGCCATCTACGTCCACTTCCTGTCCACCGACGACAGGAAAGCCCGCGCGGATTTCCTGAAGCATCACTATGGCGAGGGCGGTCATTCTCCCGCGCTGAACGGCAAGGATAGCGCGGATGAATCGCACGATTCCAAGGGGATACACCTGCGCGTTGGTGGGTACACGAATCCTGCCGCGGAAGTCACCCTGTCATGGGCGAAGGTGGCACAGCGGATCGACTATCTCATGCGGAATGACCGCTACCTGACGGCATCGGATCACGCGAAGATGCCAGGGTATGAGCGCGAGATCATGGCACGGCGCATCCGCAGCTTCTATTACCACATGCCGGAGGATATTCCGCGTCCTGCCGGCGCTGACTTGATTGCCGTCGAGGACAGGCAGCCCCTCGCAGATGCCCTGATGATGACCGATACCGCCGTGGAGCTGGCCAATCAGATGGACGACGCGATGGCGGCGCTGCCCACTGAAAATGAGCATTATCAGGAGTGTACTGAGATACTGTTCCAGGTGCATGATTACATCGACGGCACCTACACCATATTCCCGGAGCCGCCGTGGAAAAAGGAACCGGCCGCGCAGAATCAGCAGATGTCCATGTTCAGCCTGTTGGAGCAGCCCGACGAGAGCGAGCAGGAAATGGATGAAGATGAGCCGGAGGAAGAAATTGAGGAACCTGTGCATGATGTGGATGCTGAAGCGGAAATAGCTGTGGAGGTAAGCGCACCCGTTTCCGATGATCCTGGCCGCCTGACCGACGAGGAATATGCCGAGTACAATGCGCTCAAAGAACAGTATCACGATACGCTCATCGGCTTTGAGCGCAACGGCTTCTTTGAATTCTACGGAGATGACGCCGTGCGTGTCGCGGAGATAAGCGGTTCCCGGCTTATCGAGCGTGAAACCCCGGAGGGCACGGTACAAGCGACGGGTTTTGCCGCGGATCGGTGGCAGTCCGACGCCAGTATGCTCTGGGAGCAGGGCGAGAGCCTCTACCTGTCGGGCATCGCGGAGGATGGCAGCCGCGAGGAGGTCAAGCATCTTCGTGCAGAGGATTATGTGCCGGAAAACCCTGATATAGATGCTCCTGATGTTCCTACGGACAATCTGGAGATGGGCATGACATTCGATGTGGACGGACATCGGTTTGAAATCGAATCCATCGACATCCTCTACCATGAGGTGCGGCTGAAAGACCTGACCTTCCAGCAGCAGAACGGTTTTCCCGTCTTTCGCGCCGAGAATTACGATGTTGTCCTGCAATGGGTCAGGGACGCGGCGAAGTCCCGGGAGAACACAGCGGACACGCCGGTGAAGATGAAGGAGATCGTCATCGATCTCAGACCGAGGGAAGAACGCGAGACGCCTTCGGAGCCGCCTGTCAAGCGCTACAACTTCCGCATCACCGACGATGATCTCGGCGCGGGCGGGCCGAAGGCGAAGTTCCGAGCCAACATGGACGCCATCTATCTGCTGAAAACGCTGGAGAACGAAAACCGGCTGGCGACGCCGGAGGAACAGGAAATCCTCTCGCGCTTCGTCGGCTGGGGCGGCATCCCCCAGGCGTTCGACCCGGATGCCCGCGAGTGGTCGGGCGAATACGCGGAGATCAAGGCGGCGCTCACCCCGGAGGAATACGAGGCGGCGCGGGCTTCCACACTCAACGCCTTTTACACGTCGCCCACGGTCATCCGTGCCATGTATGACGCCCTGGACGGCATGGGCTTCAGGAAGGGCAACATCCTGGAGCCGAGTTGCGGCGTGGGCAACTTCATGGGTATGCTGCCGGAGGGCATGAGCGTCTCCCGGATGTACGGCGTGGAGCTGGACAGCATCACCGGCAGGATCGCCCAGCAGCTCTACCAGAAGAACACCATAGCCGTGCAGGGCTTTGAGGAGACCGCCTTCTCTGACAATTTCTTCGACGTGGTGATCGGCAACGTGCCCTTCGGTGCGTTCAAGGTGGTGGACAAGCAGTATGACCGCTATAACTTCCTGATTCACGACTACTTCATCGCACGGTCCATCGACCTGGTGCGTCCGGGCGGCGTGGTGGCCGTCGTGACCTCCAGTGGCACGATGGACAAACAGTCGGACGCCATGCGGCAGTATGTGGCTGCCCGGGCCGACCTGCTGGGCGCGATCCGGCTGCCGAGAAATACCTTCCAGCGCAACGCCGGCACAAGTGTCGTGACGGACATACTGTTCTTCCAGAAGCGGGAGAGCGCTGCCATCGAGCAGCCCGATTGGGTGTCTGTCGGCGAGACCCCGGAGGGGTATCATGTCAACAATTACTTCGTCCAGCATCCCGAAATGGTGCTGGGCACTTTTACGAATGAGAACACGCAGTATGGCAAGCAGGAGGTGACGGTGGAGCCCATTCCCGGTGCTGACCTGGGCGAGCAGCTGCGGGAGGCCGTCAAGAACATCCATGGTCAGATCAACGAGGTGGAGCTTTCAGACACCGACCTGGAGGACGTTCTGGAGGCGCTGCCCGCAGACCCCAATGTGCGCAATTTCAGCTATACCGTGGTGGATGGAAAGCTCTATTA
The DNA here is from genome assembly GCA_017540445.1 of Clostridia bacterium. Classification (GTDB taxonomy): domain Bacteria; phylum Bacillota; class Clostridia; order Christensenellales; family Aristaeellaceae; genus UBA2862. Next base: position 11,401 of record JAFYBB010000388.1, read on the forward strand.
TCGGGAGAACAGCGTGATGAACCCGGTGGAGCTGCCGAAGAACACAGCCAACAGGGTCATCGCCATGATCGGCCTGCGGGACACCGTGCGCGAATTATTACAGGGGCAGCTGGAGGATGCCACCGATACACAGATCGCCACTATGCAGCAGAAGCTGAACGCGCAGTATGACGATTTCTCAAAGCAGTTCGGCCTCGTCAGCGCCACCGCCAACAAGCGGGCTTTCCAGCAGGACAGCAGCTATTGTTTGCTGGCGGCATTGGAGGTGCTGGACGAGAACGGCCAGCTGAAGCGCAAGGCCGACATCTTCACCAAGCGCACCATCCGAAAGCCGGAGCCCGTGGAATCCGTGGACACGGCCAGCGAGGCGCTGGCGCTGTCCATCGGCGAGCGGGCAAGGGTGGATTTGCCCTACATGGCTTCCCTGTGCGGCAGGACTGAGGACGAGATCATCGACGAGCTGCGGGGCGTAATTTTCCTCGATCCTGAAAGCGACGAGTGGCAGACCAGCGACGAGTACCTGTCCGGCAATGTGCGCGAAAAGCTGAGGGCCGCACAGAGCGCCACCAAGCGCGATCCCACCTATCAGGTGAACGTGGAATACCTGAAGCGGGTGCAGCCCAAAGACCTGGATGCCTCCGAGATCGAAGTGCGCCTGGGGGCAACGTGGATCGACCCGCAGTATATCGACCGGTTCATCCGGGACGAGTTTCACACCGACTTCTGGCTGATCGGCCGGCAGATCAAGGTCCAGTATTCCAAGGTTTCCGGCCTGTGGAACATCCAGGGCAAGAGCATGGATCGGGGCAACCCCATGGTTTACTCTACCTATGGTACCGAACGGCTCAACGCCTTCCATCTGCTGGAAGACGCGTTGAACTTGAAGGACACCAAGGTGTACGACACCTTCCACGACGCGGACGGCGACCACCGCGTGCTGAACAAGAAGGAGACCATGCTGGCCCAGCA
>JAFYBB010000389.1 GCA_017540445.1 Clostridia bacterium
GCTGGGCCGGGCCGACGCCCCCGCGCGGCTGCGGGTCTACGCCAAAATGAAAGACCCGCTCCGGCAGGTCTTTCACGATATCCACGGCGAGGCCAGCGCCGCGCCCTCCCCCGCCCCGCTGCCCGGCCTCGCGCTCACGCGGGGAGACTATGGGGCGATGGTGGGAGCGCTGTGCCAGGGGGAGAAATGAGGAATGGGAAATGAGGAATGAGGAATTGTGGTTGAAATCCTCCGGATTTCTATGAATACCAGGGACCGGATTGCCACGTCATCCCCGCTGGCGCAGGGATTCCTCGCAATGACACGCGGGGGTATTCTCCTCCGCCCTGTCATTGCGAAAGGACCAGCCGACAGGCTGGCCGACGTGGCAATCCGTTCCCCTTGAATCCAACAAATCCCGTCAGGGATTTGCACCTCCATTCCTCACTCCTAATTCCTCATTCCTCATTTCGCTTTTTGCACTGCCTCGTGCACCCCTCGCACCCACACCCGCAGCCGCCTTTCTTGCGGGTGCGCAGGACGCGGCGGACGGCGAGGGCCACGGCGGCGGCCAGGACGATGAGTATCGCAATGTCCCATCCGTTCACGGACCGTCAACCTCCTATCATGCCGATCAGGTGCACGGCGAGGGCGGCCGCCCAGGCGATGGCGCACTGCCACAGCACCACCGCCAGCGCCCAGCGGCGGCCCAGCTCGCGGCGTATGGCGGCCACGGCGGCCACGCAGGGCGTGTACAACAGGCTGAACACCAGCAGCGACGCGGCGCTCAGCGCGGTCATGGCGCTGGCGACGCCGTCCACGTACAGCACCTCCAGCACCGACACCACGCTCTCCTTGGCCATGAAGCCCGTGATCAGCGCGGTGCAGATGCGCCAGTCGCCCAGGCCCAGGGGCCTGAACAGCGGCACCAGCACGCCGGCGACGGCGGCCAGTATGCTCTGACCGGAGTGCGCCACCAGGTTGAAGTGGGTATCGAAGCTCTTCAGCACCCACACCACGATGCTGGCGATCAGTATCACCGAGAAGGCGCGCTGCAAGAAGTCCCGGGCCTTCTCCCACAGCAGCTGTCCCACGCTGCGGGGGCTGGGCAGGCGGTAGTTGGGCAGCTCCATCACAAACGGCACGGCCTCGCCCCGAAACAGCGTGCTCTTGAACAGCACCGCCGCCAGTATGCCCATCACGATGCCCAGCGCATACAGCTCGGTCATCACCAGGCCGCCCCGGCCCGGGAAGAACGCCTGAACGAAGAAGGCGTAGATCGGCAGCTTGGCCGTGCAGCTCATGAACGGCGTGAGCAGTATGGTCATCTTGCGGTCGCGCTCGCTGGGCAGCGTGCGGGTGGACATCACCGCGGGCACCGTACAGCCAAAGCCGATCAGCATCGGCACGATGCTGCGCCCGGACAGGCCGATCTTGCGCAGCAGCTTGTCCATGAAGAAGGCCACCCGGGCGATGTAGCCGCTGTCCTCCAGCAGCGACAGGAACAGAAACAGCGTGACGATGATGGGCAGGAAGCTGAGCACGCTGCCCACGCCCTCGAATATGCCGTCGATGATCAGCCCGTGCAGCACCGCGTTCACGCCGGCGGTGGTCAGCGCCCGGTCCACCAGGCCGGTCAGCGACTCCACGCCCAGCGCCACCAGGTCCTGCAGCCATTTGCCGATCACGTTGAAGGTCAGGAAGAACACCAGCGCCATGATGCCGATGAACACCGGCAGCGCCGTGAAGCGGCCCGTCAGCACCCGGTCGATGCGCTGGCTGCGCAGGTGTTCCCGGGTCTCCCGGGGCTTGATCACGCAGCGGTCGCACACGCGCTGTATGAACGAGAAGCGCATGTCCGCGATGGCGGCGCTGCGGTCCAGCCCGCGCTCCTTCTCCATCTGAAGCACAATGTGCTCCAGCGTCTCCAGCTCGTTCTGATCCAGCTGCAGCTTTTCGAGGATCAGCCTGTCCCCCTCGATGATCTTCGACGCGGCGAAACGCACCGGCAGCCCCGCCCGGACGGCGTGGTCCTCGATCAGGTGCACCACCGCGTGCAGGCACCGGTGCACCGCGCCGCCGTGCTCGCTGGAATCGCAGAAGTCCTGGCGCAGCGGCTTTTCCTGGAAGTAGGCGATGTGCATCGCGTGCTTCACCAACTCGTCCACGCCCTGGTTCTTCGCCGCCGAGATCGGCACCACCGGCACGCCCAGCGCCGCCTCCATGCCGTTGATGTCCACGCTGCCGCCGTTGCCGGACATCTCGTCCATCATGTTCAGCGCCACCACCGTGGGGATGCCCATCTCGAGGATCTGCATGGTCAGGTACAGGTTGCGCTCGATGTTGGTGGCGTCCACGATGTTGATGATGGCCTTCGGCTTCTCGTTGAGCACGAAGTCCCGCGACACCAGCTCCTCGCTGGAGTAGGGCGACATCGAGTAGATGCCCGGCAGGTCGGTGATCGACGTGTTCGCCTGGCCGCGGATCGCGCCGTCCTTGCGGTCCACCGTCACGCCCGGGAAGTTGCCCACGTGCTGGTTCGAGCCGGTCAGCTGGTTGAACAGCGTGGTCTTGCCGCTGTTCTGATTGCCCACCAGCGCGAAGGTCAGCCTCGCGCCCTCCGGCAGCGGGTTGCCGCTGCCCCGGGCGTGGTACTTGCCGTCCTCGCCCAGGCCCAGGTGGGGTGCTTCCCGCCCCCGGTCCGGCGCGGCGCGCTCGGTCAGGCGCTCGATGGGCGTCGCCTCGATCTTCTGGGCGTCCGCCAGCCGAAGCGTCAGCTCGTAGCCGTGGATGCGCAGCTCCATCGGGTCGCCCATCGGCGCCAGCTTCACCAGCGTGACCTCCGCGCCCGGGATCACGCCCATGTCCAAAAAGTGCTGCCGCAGCGCGCCCTCGCCGCCCACGGCGTCGATGCGGGCGCTCTGCCCGACCTTCA
>JAFYBB010000390.1 GCA_017540445.1 Clostridia bacterium
CTACTCCCTACTCCCTACTCCCTACTCCCTACTCCCTACTCCCTACTCCCTACTCCCTACTCCCTACTCCCTACTCCCTACTCCCTACTCCCTATTGCCTATTCCCTATTGCCTATTCCCTATTGCCTGCCCCTACGGCCTGACCTCCAATATCTTCGCCCTCAGCTCGCCCTCGATGGTGGCCAGCTCCTGCTCGGCGGCGCGGCGCTTCTCCTTGCCCTGCTGCTGGATCTCCAGGACCTCGTCCATGGTGTCGATCAGCAGCTTGTTGGTGTGCTTCAGCGTCTCGATGTCCACCATGCCGCGCTCGGCTTCCTTGGCCGTCTCAACGGTGGCCATGTGCAGCTTCTCGGCGTTCTTGGTGAGCAGGTCGTTGGTCAGGTCGGTGACCGCGCGCTGCGCCTTCATGGCGTTCTCGGTGTGGGCCAGGCCCAGCGCCAGCACCATCTGGCTCTTCCACAGCGGGATCGTGTTCACCAGGGAGGTCTGGATCTTCTCGGCCATGATCTGGTTGCTGGACTGGATCAGGCGGATCTGAGGCGCCATCTGAATGGAGATGTTGCGGGTCAGCTCCAGGTCGTACAGCTTCTTCTCAAAGCGGTCGGCCTTGTCCGCCAGGTCCTTGGCCGCCTGGGCGTCCTCGGGCAGCCCCGAGGCCTGGGCCTTGGCGCGGGCCGCCTCGACCTCGTTGGCGCGGAAGGACTCCAGCCGCTTCTTGCCGGCCAGGATGTACATGGACAGCTCCTTGAAGTAGACCAGGTTCTGGTCATACAGCTTGTCCAGCATGGCGATGTCCTTCAGCAGCTGAATCTGATGCTGCTCCAGACCCTCGACGATCTTGTTCACGTTGACCTCGGTGTGATCGTACTTGGCCTTCAGCAGCTCCAGGCTGTTGACCTTCTTCTTGAACAGGCCCAGCAGACCGCCCTTGCCCTCGTCGTCGGTGTCGAAGTTCTTCAGCTCCACCACTAAGTTGGCGATCATGTTGCCGACCTCGTCCAGGTCCTTGGTCTGCACGTTCTTCAGGGCCGCGTCGGAGAACTGGGAGATGTTCTGCTGGGCCGCCGCGCCATAGGAGAACACCAGGTTGCTGTCGCGGACATCGATCTTCTTGGAGAAGTCGTCGATCATCTGCTGCTCCTCGTCGGTGAAGCTCTGCATGTCCAGCGTGGCCTGCTGAACCTCCTTCTTCGCCTCGGTCTCAGCCTGCTCCAATGCCTCGGTGGCCTGCACCGCCGCCTGAACGGCGCTGTCCAGTTCCTGCTTGTTCTCGTCGCCGAAGGGTTCCAGGGTGAGCTTGATGTCGTCTGCCATGATGATAACCTCCTATAATAATTCCTTTGTCATGCCATCGCTCCGCCGCCCGTGGGCGCTTTGACCGGGCGATATATCAGCCGATTCCGCGGGTCAATGCCCGCCGAGGGTCAGCCTGATGCCTTCCTTGGTGGTCTTCTCCTCCTCCGCCGGGGCCGCGGGCGCCTCCTGCTGCGCCGGGGCCTTGGCCGCGGACTGGACCTGCTCCATGATGTCGTTCACGCCGGTATTGATCAGGTTGTCGCCGGTGAGCATGGTCTGCATGACCTTGATCTCGGCGTCGATGTCCATCTCGTCGTCCTTGTACAGGTTGTCGGCGCACTTTTCAAACGCGCCCGCCGCCAGGCCCAGGCTGCGCTCGATGGTCTGCATCGCCGAGGCGATGTTCTCGCCCTTGGTGGAGGCGTTCATCAGCACCTGGTACTGCTCCATCAGCTTCTCAGAGGTGGGCAGGTAGTAGTTCATGAAGCGCCGCACCAGCGCCACCTTGCGGGGGTCGCGCCCCAGCTCCTTGAAGATCTGCTGGCCAGAGGCCACCATGCGATCCAGGTTTTTGGAGATCTCCGGGTCCGGTATGGCCTCGTTGGCCCTGCGCAGGTTCTCCAGGCGCTCCCGGGCCTTCTCGATCTCCCGGTCCACGGCGGCGTCGCCGGTGGTGATCTTCTCCTCCACATCGCGGCCGGGGAACACCTTCGACGCGGCGAAGTATGCCCCGACGGACAGCGCCGCGGTGATCAGCAGCCCCGGCAGCTTCAATACCAGCTTCGGGAACAGCAGCCCGACCACCAGCCAGAGCGCCGCGGCGACGTAGATCGGTATCGCGGATTTGATGTGAACCTTCTTCATGTGCGATTGCCTCCCGTCTGAATTGCCTCTATTGTATGACATTTTATCGCTTTTGACAAGCGGCCCAAGTCGAATGTCACGGCGCGTCCGTCCGGGACGCGGCGATGTCCAGCTCCACCGGGCAGTGATCGCTGCCCATGATGTCCGCGTGAATCTTCGCGTCCAGCATGCGGTCCTTCAGCTTCTCGGATACGATGAAGTAGTCGATGCGCCAGCCCGCGTTCCTGGAGCGCGCCCCGCCGATGTAGCTCCACCAGGTGTAGGCGCCGGTGACGTCCGGGTAGAAGTGGCGGAAGCTGTCGATGAACCCGGCGTTCAAAAGCTCGGTCAGCTTGCCCCGCTCCTGATCGGTAAAGCCCGCGCTGAAGTGGTTCGTCTTCGGGTTTTTCAGGTCGATCTCCTGATGGGCCACGTTCAGATCGCCGGTGAGGATCACCGGCTTCACGGCGTCCAGCGCCACCAGGTAGCGGCGGAAATCGTCCTCCCACTGCATGCGGTAGTCCAGGCGCTTCAATTCGTTCTGGCTGTTGGGCGTGTAGCAGCACACCAGGTAGAAATCCTGAAATTCGCAGGTGATCACGCGCCCCTCGTGGTCGTGCAGGTCGATGCCGATGCCGGTCTTCACCGACAGCATCGGCACCCGCGAGAACACCGCCGTGCCGGAATAGCCCTTGCGGTCGGCGCAATAGAAGACCTGTTCATACCCGGGCAGGTCCACCTCGCACTGGCCCTTCTGCATCTTGATCTCCTGCAGGCAGATCACGTCCGCGTCCAGGCGGGCCACGCTCTCGTAGAAGCCCTTCTGCAGCACCGCGCGCAGGCCGTTCACGTTCCAGGAGATCATTTTCATGAAAATAACACCGCCCCATGTCCGCGCTGTGCTATAATATCCATCGGACGCCAGCATGACATATTTGAATGTATTATATCACACTTTCATCAAAATGCAAACCTATTTTGCGCGATTTTGGGGGGATGAGGCAAAATGACAATTGTTGAAAAGGCGGCGCTGGCCGAGCGGGCGGCGCGGACGGCGGGAGAAATGCTGGAACACCACGGTTCCTTTAAGGTAAAGCGCAAGAGCGAGAACGATTTTGTCACCGAGATGGACTACGCCAGCGAGCGGCTGATTCGCCAGACGCTGCTGTCGGCCTGCCCCGAGGACGCCTTCTTCGGCGAGGAGACGGGCGGCGCGCTGACGGCCCACGGCCGCTGGGTCGTCGACCCCATCGACGGCACCGCCAATTTCATGCGCGGATACCGGCTGTACACGATCTCCATCGCCTACGAGCAGGAGGGCCTGTTGATGGCGGGCTGCGTGTACTGCCCGGGCACCGACGAGCTGTTCCTGGGCGTCCGGGGCCAGGGGGCGACGCTGAACGGCAGGCCCATACACGCGTCCGCCACCCCCGTGCTGGGCGACGCCCTGGTCTGCGCGGGCTTCGGCCACCGGGACCCGGCGGTGACCAGGCGCACGCTTTCGATACTGCCCGGCGTGCTGACCTCGGTCAGCGACCTGCGGCGCAGCGGCACCTGCGCCTACGACCTGTGCTGCGTGGCCGACGGGCGGTGCGACGGCTACTTCGAGCGCGCGCTCAGCTACTACGACTACGCCGCCGGGTACGTGATACTCACCGAGGCCGGCGGACGCTTCTCCGGGTGGGACGCGGGCGAGGACGGCCTGGCCACCGGCAACCTGCTGGCGACCAACGGATTGCTGCACGAGCCGCTGCGGGAAAAGTTACTATAATGAAAGGATGAGGCAGTGACAAAACGCGTGCGTTTTATCACTGCCTCATCCATTATTTTACCACATCTTCACGATCTCAACGCCCGGGAAATACTTTTCGATGATCTCCCCGGCGCTCGCACCGTCCTCGGCCATCTGATACGCGCCCCACTGGGATAGGCCCACGCCGTGGCCGAAGCCCCGGCCCCGGAACGTGACCTTGCCGTCCTTCACGTCCACGCTGTCGATCAGCGTGCTCCGCAGCCTGTTCGCGCCGATCTGTATGCGAAAGGACGGCGCGGACACCGTTTCGCCGTTGACCAGCAGGGTCTTCGCGCGGCCCGACGCGCCCTTCTCGCCCAGCGCCACGGTGCTGACCTTTTCCACCTTCACGCCCGCGTCGGCGCAGGCCCTGCGCACCTGGTCGAGGGTGAACGTCGCCGTCCACGCCTTCGCGCTTTCGGGGGCCTTGTCGGACTCCCGGGAGGCCGTCGCCCTCAGGTATTCCGGGTCGCCGCCCCTGTAGTCCAGCGCCGCCGACGGCAGCTCCGTCATGCCGCCGGAGTGGGCGTGGAACCAGGCGTTCGGGTATTCGCCCCGCCAGGCCATGACCTGCCCCCGGGTCTCCTCCACCGCCTGCTCCACGCGGGCGTTCACGCTTTTTGGCGCATAGGCCTGGGCCTCGGAAACGTCGGTGGAGATGTCCGCGCCCGGGTACTTCGACTTCTTGTCGCCGCAGAACTTCAGCACGAAGGTCCGCGCCAGCACGGCCTGGGCCTTCAGCGCCTCCATCGGCCAGTCGTTCTTCATCTCCCCGGCGACGACGCCCGCCACATAGTCCTCGATGTCCATGCGGGCGTTCTCCTTCGCCTTTACATCATATACCGTCAGCGCCGGCACGCCGTCCTCCCCCGCCTTCAGGCTCTCGGGAAGCTCGGGGCGCTCTTCTTCGTCCTCCAGCCGCCACGTGGTGGGCGCTTCCTCCTTCATGCATCCGGCGTTGCCCGCCGCCAGCACGACGAGCAGCAGCGCGGCGAAAAGCCGCTTCAAAATGTTCACTTCGATCACCTCGCCGGTAGTATGCGCGCGCCGGCCCGCCGCGATTCGCGGCCCCCAAATCCAACAAATTATAAAATATTCTCAAAAATTGACCGCAAACTATAGATTTTTCAGGAAATATGTTGTATACTATATTATGATTTGGTAACGGGGTCAAATCCACCGGCTCCGTTCGCACAAGCATATATGAAAGTAGGGATAGCGTGAAAAAGAAGAAGTGTATCGCCATGCTTCTGGCTGGCGGTCAGGGAAGCCGCCTCGGACTTCTCACCAAGGTCATGGCCAAGCCGGCCGTGCCCTTTGGCGGAAAGTATCGCATCATTGACTTTCCCCTGTCCAACTGCACCAATTCCAACATCGATACCGTCGGCGTGCTGACGCAGTATCGGCCGCTGGAGCTGAACAGCTACATCGGCTCCGGCCAGACCTGGGACCTGGACCTGAGCTACGGCGGCGTGTACGTGCTGCCCCCCTACGCCACCGCCGACAGCAGCGAGTGGTACAAGGGCACGGCCAACGCCATCTACCAGAACTTCGGCTTCATCGAGCAGTTCGATCCGGAGTACGTGCTGGTGCTCTCCGGCGACCACATCTACAAGATGGACTACAACCGCATGCTGCAGGCCCACATCGACAAGAAGGCCGACGTGACCATCGCCGTGCGCCCCGTGCCGTGGGAGGTGGCGTCCTCCTTCGGCCTGATGAGCGTGGATGAGAACGACGCCATCATCGAGTTCGAGGAGAAGCCGAAGAACCCGAAGAGCAACCTGGCCTCCATGGGCGTTTACATCTTCACCTGGAGCGTCATGAAGAAGTACCTGACCGACGACAACGCCGATCCGAACTCGAAGAACGACTTCGGCAAGAACATCATCCCCAACCTGCTTCGGGACAACAAGCCGATGTACGCCTACGCGTTCACCGACTACTGGAAGGACGTCGGCACCATCTCCAGCCTCTGGGAGGCCAACATGGACCTGCTGAAGACGCCGCCGGAGTTCGACCTGACCGACCCGCGCTGGAAGATCTACTCCCGCACGCCGGTCATGCCGCCCCACTTCATCGCCGACGACGCTGTGGTCGTCAACTCGATGGTCACCGAGGGCTGCGAGATCGACGGCACCGTGAAGGACAGCGTGCTGTTCGCGGGCGTGCAGATCGAGGAGGGCGCCGTGGTGGAGGACAGCGTCATCATGCCCGGCACCCGGGTGTGCGCCGGCGCCGTGGTGCGCCGCGCCATCGTATCGGAGAACTGCGTGATCTCCGGCGGCTGCCGGGTGGGCGAGCCCGAGGGCGATATCGCCCTGATCGGCCAGGACACCACGCTGCCCGAGGGCTTTGTGGTGAAGGCGGGCGAACAGGTAGACACGGATGAAATTTCCCGAAGGGAGGGCGCCTAATATGAACGATGTCATGGGCATTGTCTACACCTCAAAGGACGACCTCACGCTGCGCGAGCTGACCAGCCAGCGCGCGGTGGCCGCGATTCCCGTGGCCGGCCGCTACCGCATCATTGACTTCACCCTTTCCAGCCTCGTCAACTCCAACATCCGCAACGTGGGCATCATCGCCCAGAAGAACTATCATTCGCTGATGGATCACCTGGGCTCAGGCAAGGACTGGGATCTGCACACCCGCAACAACGGCCTGTTCATACTGCCCCCCTTCCTGACCCGTGAGAACGGCGGCGAATACAACGGCGTGCTGGACGCGCTGCGGGCCAACTTCGACTACCTGCGCCGCTCGCGCCAGGAGTATGTGATACTGACCAACAGCGACTACGTCATGAACACCAGCTTCGAGCCGATGATCCAGCAGCACATACGCACCGGCGCGGACATCACGTTGATGTACAAAAAGGTCACGCCCGAGATCACCGAGTTCTCCTCGTCGTCCAGGAACAACCACTGCTACCTGAACATCGACGACAACGACGTGGTCACCGACATCGAGATCAACCCGAACGCGGCCACCTACGACAACCTGTACCTGAACGTGATGATGATCAAGCGCACCATGCTGATCTACATGGTGGACCAGGTCATCAGCCACGGCAGCCACGACCTGTACGCCGACGTGCTGCGCCCGGCCATCAACTCCGGCGCGCTGAAGATCAAGGCGTATGAGGAAAAGGGCTACTATCGCCGCATCGAAACCATCCGCGGCTACTTCAACTTCAACATGGACCTGTTGAAGCCCGGCGTGCGCAAGGAGCTGTTCAACGGCAACCCGGTGTACACCAAGACCCGCGATTCCATCCCCACGATCTATCGCAACAACGCGAAGGTCACCAATTCGCTGGTGGCCGACGGCTGCGTGATCGACGGCGAGGTGGAAAACTGCGTGCTGTTCCGCGGCGTCACCATCGGCAAGGGCGCCAGGCTGAAGAACTGCGTGATCATGCAGGACGGCTACATCGAGGAAGACGTCGAGCTTGAAAACGTGATCTTCGACAAGGCCGTCACGATCCGCAGCCGCGGCCGCCTGATCGGCCAGAAGCAGTACCCGATCGTCATCGGCAAGAACATCACGCTGTAAGGCGCGTCCCGCAAATCCGTGAAACGACGAGCGCGTCGAACCATCTTTAAATGGAGGAACAACTATGAAAATACTGTTCGCAACCTCTGAATGCGTGCCGTTTGTCAAAACCGGAGGACTGGCGGATGTGGTCGGCGCGCTGCCGCGGGAGATCCGGAAGGCCGGCGAGGACGTTCGCGTGATACTGCCGCTGTACAAGGCCATCGGCATCGAATGGCGTGAGAAGATGCAGCATATGCTGTACTTCTACGTCAACCTGGGCTGGCGCAGGCAGTACGTGGGCATCGAATCGCTGGAGTACGCGGGCATCACGTTCTATTTCGTGGACAACGAGCAATACTTTGGCCGGGACTACATCTACGGCATGGGCGGCGACGAGGGCGAGCGCTTCGCCTACTTCTGCCGCGCCGTGATGGAGGCGCTGCCGAAGATCGACTTCATCCCCGATGTGCTGCACTGCCACGACTGGCAGACCGGCCTGATCCCGGTGCTGCACAAGCTGCAGTACCGCCATCTGGAGCTGTTCCACAACATCAAGACCGTATTCACCATCCACAACCTCCAGTATCAGGGCCTGTTCCCCATCGACACCATCGAGGATCTGCTGTACCTGGGCAACCTGGCCTACACCAGCGACGCCCTGGAGTTCTACGGCATGTGCTCGTGCATGAAGGGCGGCATCGTGTTCTCCGATGAGATCACCACCGTCAGCCCCACCTATTCCCAGGAGATACAGACCGCCTACTACGGCGAACGCCTGGACGGCCTGCTGCGCAGCCGCGTCGATCATCTGTCCGGCATACTCAACGGCATTGACACCGAGGAGTACGACCCCAAGACCGACAAGCTGATTGCCACGACCTATTCCGCCGAAACCTTCGACAAGAAGGTGGAGAACAAGCTGGCGCTGCAGCGGGAGCTGGGCCTCACCGTGGACGCGGACGTGCCGATGATCGCCATGATAACCCGCCTGTCCGGCCAGAAGGGCCTGGACCTGGTGGAGTGCGTGCTGCCGGAGATCATGAACACCGGCGCGCAGCTGGTGATCCTCGGCATGGGCGAGAGCCGCTACGTGGACCTGTTCAGCTGGGCCCAGTGGAAGTATCCGCTGCAGGTCTCCGCGAACTTCCAGATGAACAGCGCGCTGTCCCACAAGCTGTACGCGGCGGCGGACATGTTCCTGATGCCCTCTCTGTTTGAGCCCTGCGGCCTTTCTCAGCTGATCTCGCTGCGCTACGGCACGCTGCCCATCACCCGCGAGACCGGCGGCCTGCGCGACACCGTGCTGGCCTACAACGAGTTCACCGGCGACGGCAACGGCTTCACCTTCCTGTACTACAACGCCCACGACATGCTGCACGTGATCGAGAACGCCGTGAAGATGTTCCACGATCAGCGCGACGTGTTCAACGGCCTGGCCGTCCGCGCCATGAAGGGCAGCTACGGCTGGGACGAGTCCGCGAAGCAGTACGTGGCGCTGTACGAAAAGCTGCTGAAGCCCGAGGCCGAAGAAGCGCCCGAAGAGCCGGCGGAAGCGCCCGAAGAGAAGGCGCCCGAGAAAAAGGCGCCGGCCAAGAAGGCGCCGGCAAAGAAGGCCCCCGCCAAGGAAACCGCCGAGAAGAAGGCCCCCGCCAAGAAGGCCGAGCCGAAGGCAAAGGCCGAGGGCGAAGCCCCCAAGAAGCCCAGGGCCCCGAGGAAGAAAAAGGCGGAGACAGCCGAGTAAAACATGGCTTCCACCTGACGGAATAACCGATGGCAACATCGGTTATTTCGTCAGGTGGAAGTAACCTTTGTATTGGAGATATCATATGGACAATCGAGACGAGATCATCCGCACCCAAATGGACGTGATCAGCACGCTGGTCAGCAACAACCTGAAGAACCTCGCCGACGACATCTGGGGCTCGCCCGCGCCCAGGAAGCCCGCGGAGCCCGCCCCGAAGCCGAGCTCCGGCAAGGGTCCCTCCCCCGCCCCGTCCGCCGCGCCGGCCCAGACGCCCGCCGCGCAGCCGGAAGCCGAGGAGGAGACGCCTCCTGAAAACATCGAGGACCTGAAGGCCGAGCTCAACGAGCTGATCGGCCTGGAGGGCGTCAAGCGCGAGGTCAACAATCTGATCAACATCGTCACCGTGTACAACCTGCGCAGGCAGAACGGCCTGAAGACGGTGGACATGTCGCTGCACATGGTGTTCTCGGGCAATCCCGGTACCGGCAAGACGATGATCGCGCGGCTGATGTCCCGCATCTACAAGAGCCTGGGCATGCTGAAGAAGGGCCACCTGGTGGAGGTGGACCGCTCCGGCCTGGTGGCGGGCTACGTGGGCCAGACGGCCACCAAGACCAGCGCGGCCATCGAGAAGGCGCTGGGCGGCGTGCTGTTCATCGACGAGGCCTACGCCCTGAACAACAAGTCCGAGAACGACTTCGGCCAGGAGGCCATCGACACGCTGCTGAAGGCCATGGAGGATCACCGGGACGACCTGGTGGTCATCGTGGCCGGCTACGACGGGCTGATGGATCAGTTCATACACTCCAACCCCGGCCTCGAGTCCCGCTTCAACCGGTACATGCACTTTGACGACTACAACGCCGACGAGATGCTGGCCATACTGGACCTGCAGCTGAAGAAGGGCCAGTACCGACTGACCGACGAGGCTCGCGCAGCCTCGAAGGATTACATCGTGGCCGCCAACACCAGCTCCATCGCCTTCGGCAACGCCCGCGGCGTGCGCAACGTATTCGAGCGCCTGCTGGTGGCCCAGGCCAACCGCCTGGCCCAGAGCGGGGACGTGACCAAGGACGACCTGATGACCATCACCGTGGAGGACGTGGACGCCGCCCGAGCCTCCGACGAGAAGATGGCCGCCGCCCAGAAGGCCCAGGCCGAGCTGATCAAATCCGCCGAGGAGACCATCTCGGAACTGCAGGCCATGTCCAGGGATGTGAAGGTCAAGCTGGACCTGCCTGAGGGCGGCGACGCGCCCGAGGAACAGGCGTAAATTCATATCGACCGACACGGAAAACCCCGCCGCAGGGCGGGGTTTTCCGTGTCGGTCGATAGGTCAGTCCTTCACAAACGCCCGGTAGATCGCGTTCATGGCCGTCTCGAAGTCCTTCACGTCGATGCCCACGATGATGTTCATCTCGCTGGAGCCCTGGTCGATCATGCGGATGTTGACCCCGGCCTCGTA
>JAFYBB010000391.1 GCA_017540445.1 Clostridia bacterium
CCGCTGCTGCGCAGCATGGAAGCCATCGAGCGCCAGGCCCGCCGGGTGCTGAAGCTGTTCGGCCACGAGAACGTCACCCCCGTCACCACCGTGGGCTCCGAACAGGAATACTTCCTGATCGACCAGAGCATCGTCAACGCCCGGGAGGACCTGATGATGACGGGCCGCACGCTGCTGGGCGCGAAGCCCCCCAAGGGCCAGGAGCTGGACGACCACTACTTCGGCGTCATCAAGCCCCGGGTGCAGGCCTTCATGAAGGAGCTGAACGACGAGCTGTGGCAGCTGGGCATCCTGGCCAAAACCGAGCACAACGAGGCCGCTCCCGCTCAGCACGAGCTGGCCCCCATATTCACCACCACGAACATCTCGGTGGACCACAACCAGCTGACCATGGAGCTGATGCAGAAGGTGGCCCACCGCCACGGCATGGTGTGCCTGCTGCACGAGAAGCCCTTCGCGGGCGTGAACGGCAGCGGCAAGCACAACAACTGGTCCATCGGCACCAGCAACGGCGTCAACCTGCTGGACCCGGGCACCACGCCCTTTGAAAACGCCCAGTTCCTGCTGTTCCTGTGCGCGGTGATCCAGGCCGTGGACGACTATCAGGACCTGCTGCGCATCTCCGTGGCCACCGCGGGCAACGACCACCGCCTGGGGGCGAACGAGGCCCCGCCGGCGGTGATGTCCATGTTCCTGGGGGACGAATTGACCGAGGTGCTGGAGGCCATCGAGCACGAATCCACCTACGGCGGGCGCGACCGGGAGCAGCTGAAGATCGGCGTGGACGTGCTGCCCCGCATCCCCAAGGACAGCACCGACCGCAACCGCACCTCCCCCTTCGCCTTCACCGGCAACAAGTTCGAGTTCCGCAGCCCCGGCGCCAGCCAGACCATCGCCAAGCCCAACATCGTGATCAACACCGCCGTGGCCGAGAGCCTTCGGCAGTTCGCCGACGCGCTGGAGGGGGCCCCGGACTTCACCCAGGCGCTGCACAACCTGATTCGCGATACCATCAAAGCCCACAAGCGCATACTGTTCAACGGCAACGGCTACGACAACCACTGGCCGGAGGAGGCCCAGCGGCGCGGCCTTCTGAACCTGCGCACCACGCCCGAGGCCCTGGCCCACCTGATGGACGAGAAGAACGTGGCGCTGTTCGAGCGTCACGGCGTGTTCAGCGCGGCGGAGCTGCGCTCGCGGTACGAGATACTGCTGCAGAACTACATCAAGGTGATCCACATCGAGGCCCAGACCATGATGGACATGGTCAGCCGCGACATACTGCCCGCCGTGTCCACCTTCTCGGCCCGGCTGTGCAAAAACGCCGAGGTCAAGTCCAGCGTCGCCGGCGTGGCCTGCGGCTACGAAAAGGCCCGCTGCCGCGAGCTCTCGCGGCTGACGGACGAGATCTACGCCATCTGCAGCACGCTGGGCGAGGCCGTGCACCACGCCGACAGCGCCGAGGACACGCTGGAGCGCGCCATGCGCTACAAGGACGACGTGATCCGCGCCATGGACGCCCTGCGCGCCGCCTGCGACGCCTGCGAGGCCTCGATGCCCAAGGCCGACTGGCCGTATCCGGGGTATACGGAGATATTGTTCAGTGTGAAATGATTTTTCAGGAGACCTGATATGGACAAGGTGATCGTCGTTTGCGGGACGAACGCCTCCGGCAAGAGCGGGCTGGGGGTGGAGTTGGCCGCGCGCTTCGGCGGGGAGATCGTGTCCGCCGATTCCCGGCAGGTGTTCCGGGGGCTGGACCTGGGCAGCGGCAAGATCACGCCCGAGGAGACGCGGGGCGTGCCCCACCACCTGATCGACGTGTGCGAGCCGGGGGAATTCTTCTCGATGCACGACTTCCAGCGCCTGGCCTATGAAGCCATCGACGGCATACTCGCCCGGGGCCGGCTGCCGTTCTTAGTGGGCGGCACGGGGCTGTACGTGGCCTGCGTGACCGAGGGCTACGTGATGAGCGACAACCCGCCGGACCTTCAGTACCGGGAATACCTGGAGACCTTCGAGACCCCGCGGCTGTACCAAATGCTCGTCGAGGCCATGCCGGACATAGACGTGGAGCCGAAGAACCGCAACCGGGTGATGCGGCTTTTGGAAAAGCTGCACGCCGGGGACGATCACGTGCCCCACAGCATGCCCCGCTACGACTGTCTGAAGCTGGGCGTCACCTGGGACCGGGAGACGCTGAGAAAGCGCATCGACGAGCGCCTGCAGCGCCGCCTGGACGCGGGCATGATCGAGGAGGTCCAGGGCCTTCTCGACCGGGGCGTCAGCACGCAGTTTCTGATGAAGCTGGGCCTGGAGTACAAATTCATCACCCAGTACCTGACGGGCGAAATCCCCCGCCGGGAGGACATGGTCGAGCTCCTTGGCACCGCCATCAAGCAGTTCGCCAAGCGCCAGATGACCTGGTTCCGCCGGGACAAGGACATACTGTGGCTGGACATGACCGGCGACCCCGTGTCCCAGGCCACGGAAGAGATCGAGCGGTTCCTGCGGCCATGATGCGTCAGTCGCCTAAAAGCTGTGCATTAACTCAAATCTGGTTTTTCCGTCATACGTCTGGCTGCTCAGTTCCATAATCTCATTCTGCTTGAGCATCAATCCTGTTGGATTTCTGCCGATGATGATATATTGGTTCTGGCCGTCTGTCGCAATATACCAGCGCATGGCGTCGTCCAGGAGGATATCCGCGTTATCAATGATAATCAGTTTCCCTCTGGATTGCCTGATCGTATTCCTGTAATTCCGCTTTTGATCCAAATAGTTGAGGCACCGTATTCTCTTGTCTTCGGCCGCCATTTCCTGCAGAAAGGAAAAAACAGCCGACTTCCCGGTGCCGGAATCCCCGACAATGAATGTAATGTTGTTTTCGAGGATAAAATCGACCTCAAAGGAGGTGTGCCTTGTCTGAATGCGGTCGAGAACCACGGGTTTGATCTTCATTGGGCCCACCACTCCTTCAGCGCTTCGTAGGATTCAACCTCTCGCACACCTTTATCGTCCCGAACCATCACTTTGTCCATTTCAAACGAGATCAGCGGATAATCACAATACACATTCCCGCTGGGCAGAGCATAGATCACATCGAGGGCGTTGTCGCCACATTCCCGGATGTCGAAGACCTTGTCCGGATTATACAGGATGTTCAGCGCCGTCTTGCATCCGGTTGAGAGCTTGTCGATGTTCAGCTTCATGCCGTCAAACCGGGAGGCGATGGCATACGGACTCAGCATTTCAGACTGATCGATCTTTGCAATAATGTCTTTGGCCCTGTCATCCAGTCGGGTCGCAGTGGATTTGTTGAAGAATATATCATTCAGAGTCACCAATTCCCGGTCATTGGGCGACGGTTTTTTCTTGTACACGGTAATCATCTACATTTCCACCCCCTCAAGCGCTTTCTTCAACGCCGACCGTTCCACCAGTAGTCTTGCCTTCTCGTTGGCGTTTATTCTATGGGCATCGAGTCCGCAGATATCGTCAGATTGGCGAGCGTCCCATTCACAGCAGCTGTTGACAAAGCACTCACCCAGTCTGGATTTATCGGTCTCAAAGCCGGTATTGCGCGTTATTTCAAACAGCAGCTTTGCTGCAATCTGCTCTGAATTCTTGCTGTCACCGGGACGGTCCTGTTGACAACATAGGGTGCTGATGTTGTCAACAGGACCGTCCCGGTGACAGGTTTTTCATTCCTTCGCCCCCATGCCGTCGTCCACGCCGTAGTGTTCGCGGTAGCGGCCGTAGTGGGACAGGGGCTCGCCGGCGGCGTACAGGTGGGAGGTGTCGCCAAGGCCGGTGCAGCGGAACCAGACCTCGCCGGGCACGCGCTCCTCGGTCACCAGCGTGGTTATGGACGACGGGGCCATGATGAAGCCGTGCAGCAGCAGGTGGAAGGGGATGCTGACCAGGTGCGACAGCATCGCCATGCCCACGGCGAAGTGGCAGAACAGCACCACGGTGGCGTCGGAATTGGCCTCGGTGCGGTACATGCGGCCCTCGCGGGCGTAGCCGTATTCCACCAGCAGCGCGTCCAGCCCCGCCACGGTCTCGTCGTAGATCGCGCCGGAGTTGCCGGTGGCCACCAGCGCGTTGTCGCGCCAGGCGCCCTCGTCCCAGAACTCCGGGCAGCGGGTCCAGTACTGGGGCGCGAAGTCCCAGGCGTAGCTGAAGCGCCCGGTCTTGGGGTCGAGCACACGGCCCCGGAATTCCTCCAGCCAGTCCAGCTGCCGGGCCTCGCGGTTCAGCCGCCGGAGGGTGGCCGAGGCGGTGTCCCGCGCGCGGCCCAGCGGCGAAACGTAAAACGCGTCCACGTCCATCCGACACAGCCGCTCCGCCAGCAGCTCCGCCTCGCGCCAGCCCTTTTCGGTCAGCGAATCGACGGCGTAGTCCGGCTCGCCGTGGCGCACGATCAACAGCTTCATGGATCGCTCACCCCGAAATCACAGCGCGTTCGCCGCGTCGCAGATCAGCTTCACGCAGGCGTCGTAGCCCAGCAGACCGCTGTCCAGCATCAGGTTGTAGTTGCGGTAGTCGCCCCAGCGGCGGCCGGTGAAGCGCTGGTAGTAGTTGCGCCGGGCGGCGTCGGTGCGCTTCATCAGCTTCTGGATGTCGTTGGGGTTCTTGCTGTCGATCAGCTGGCCGACGCGTATGGCGCGGTGCAGCTCGTCGGCGTAGACGAACACGTTCAGGCTGTCCACGTTGGCCTCGTCCAGTATCGCGTCGGCGCAGCGGCCCAGCAGCACGCAGGGGCCCTTGGCCGCCAGCATCAGTATCACCTTGCGCTCGATCTCGTGGATGGCCTCCCGCCGGTCCACGTAGGCCGCCGGGGTGATCATGCGCAGGAAGTTGTCCGTCCGGGAGATCTCCTCCTCCTCGCGCTCGATGACGCCGGTCTCCAGGCCGCTGTCCAGGGCGGTGTTGCGGATGATGTCGCGGTCGTAGATCTCGATGCCCAGCTCCTGGGCCACGCGGCGGGCGATGCTGTGACCCCCCGCGCCGTACTCGCGGCTGATGGTGATAATCGTGCTCATGCTGTAGCCTCCCATTCGTTCAAGTGGACTGCCGTTCGACCGGCAGCAGGAAGTCGATGCCCGTGGGAACGCGCCGCAGATCGCGCCGGTCCTCGTCGACCCAATAGCTGGGCGTGTGCGGCACGGCGTTGACGTCCACGTCCAGCCAGCCCCGGGGGATCACGGGGCGTATGGGGCCGCGGCTTCGGATCATGCGGGCGTAGTCCAAGGCGCTCTCCAGCCGCCGCGGCAGCTCCACGCCCATCAGAAGCGCCGGGTTCGCCGTGGCGCAGTTGTGGTTGTCCGAGCCCGCCGTGGTCAGAAGCCCGTAGGCCTCGGCACAGTGCTTCGCGCTGAGGTCAAAATCCGGCTTGTTGCCGGTGTTGGCCACCTCGATGCCGTCGCAGTACTTCAGCCCCAGCAGGATGTACTTGATGTAATCCCGGTTGCGGAACGGGTGCGCCTGGATCACCGCGCCGCCGGCCTTGTGCACCTCCTCCAGCTGCTTCTGCCGGGTCCAGTGCTCGATGTCCGGGTGGGCCAGCAGCCAGGCCTTGTCCGGGCCGTAGATCAGGTATTCGTCGCCGTCGTAATTCTGCTCCCAGCCGAAGAACACGTCCAGGCCCAGCCTCTGGCCCTCGGCCAGCGCCTCCTCGTAGCCGGCGCAGAACCGATCGATGCGCTCCCGCCAGGGCAGGTCCTTCGGCACGGCGATATTGCCGCCGGTGAAGTGGTCGGTGATGAATATGCCCGCATACCCCATCTCATGGTAGAACCGCGCCTGCTGGGCGCCGGTGGACCGGCCGCAGGCGCTGCCCTGGCAGGTGTGCATGTGGGTCTCGTACAGAAAGGACATGGCTTGCCTCCGAAGTTGATGTGTGCCGCCGGCGGCTCACAGGGCGCCCAGCGCCTCGGCGATCTGCCGCGCGGCCATCGCCTGGGCCGCGCGGCTGGGGTGGCCGCGGCTCCCGTTGTCGCCGGCGCAGTCATTAAGCGCCAGGTATTCCACCAGCTCGTCGCCCTCGGCGCGGCGGCGCGCCACCGCGCGGCGCAGCTGATTTTCCAGCGGGTTGCCGCACAGGCCGTAGGCCCACACGATCCGCGCGCCGGGATTGTGTACTCTCACCTGTTCAAGCAGCCGGACGGCGCTCTCCTCGAAGGCATTTAGCCCCGCCTGGCGCTCGGCGCCCTCCAGGCGGCCCAGCGCGGAGCCGTCGTTGGTGCCCAGGTTGATCACCACCGCGTCCGCGGGGCGCTGGGCGGAAAAGTCGTAGGGCACGTCGCCGCCGGGCACGACGGCGCACAGCCGGTCGTAGATCCTGCCGATGGCGCGGTTCGGGTCGGCGTCGTAGGACAGGTACGCGCCCCAGCCGCCCAGCGCCACCACGCGCTTTTCCGCGTTCAGGGCCTCGGCGGCCAGCGACGGGAAGGCGAACTGGTTCGATATCCAGATCATGCGCCACTCGTGGCCCGACGCCGGGCCCACGGTGCCCTCCCCCACCGTCAGGCTGTCGCCGATGAACTCCACCAGGCGCGGCCTCGGCGCGGGGGCCTCGGGCGCGCCGTCGGTGTATATGGCCGTCAGCGCCAGCGGGCCGGAATCGGCGTCGGTGGGCTGGGTGTCCCGCAGTATGGCGATCTCGTGAACAGCGCCCGTCTCCAGGCGGCCCAGCACCGAATAGCGGTGGGTGCCCGGGCGCAGCGGGAACCGGGCCACCGGCGCGCCGTCCACCGTCACGGCCAGCCAGGGGATGTGCTCGTCGTCCCCGGCGCGGGCCTCCACCTCCAGCCGCGCGCAGGACAGGCGCGTGCGGACGCCGCTGCCGGACCACCACAGCGCGCAGCCGTTTTCGTCCGCCCCACAGCGCCCCATGCGCAAGAACGCGGGGCCGGGCAGTTCAAAGCGCTTCATCCTCATGCGTCCACCGCCTTCAGCGTGTACAGCACGCTGGCCGCGTCGCACTGCCCGAGCGGGCAGCACAGGCCGGAGCGCATCAGCTCGTCGCCGCCGTAGACCTCTCCGGTCTCGTTGATGCGGTAGCGGCGCGCGGGGTCCAGGCCGTCCAGCCGCACCAGCGGCGCGACGGGGTTCGGCTGGGACATGGCGCGCACCAGCGTGAAGATCGCCTCGCCCTTGTCCGGGGCCACCGAGATCCAGGCCGTCAGATTCCCGTCGAAGGGCGAGCACAGCCGGTACAGGCTGCCGTACAGCCTCAGATCCTGGGTGCGGCCCGCGAACGCCACCTGGGCGCGCATGGCCTCGCGCTCCGCGTCGGACAGCTTGCAGGGGTCCAGCTCGTAGCCGAAGCTGCCGCCCATCGCCACCGCGAAGCGGGTCTCCATCGGCGTGACGCGCCCGGTCTGGTGGTTCGGCACGGCGCTGACGTGGCTGCCCATCGTGCTGGCCGGGAACACCAAAGTGGTGCCGTACTGTATGCGGCAGCGCATCACGGCGTCGGTGTCGTCGGAGCACCAGAACTGGGGCACGTAGTACAGCATGCCCGCGTCAAAGCGCCCGCCGCCGGAGGAGCAGCCCTCAAACAGCACGTCCGGGAAGGCGTCGGTCAGCCGCTGCATAACCGAATACAGGCCCAGCATGTAGCGGTGCGGCAGCTCCTGCTGGCGCTCGGGGGGCAGCAGCGCCGAGCCGATGTTCGAGAAGTTGCGGTTCATGTCCCACTTCAAATAGGTCGCGCCGCTGTCCTTCAGCGTGGCGGAGACGGCGTCCACCACGAAGTCCTGCACGTCCTGCCGGCTCATGTCCAGCGTCAGCTGGTGCCGCGCGGTGATGGACTCGCGGCCCGTAATGTGGATGCACCAGTCGGGGTGTGCCCGGTACAGGTCACTCTCGGGGGAGATCATCTCCGGCTCCATCCAGATGCCGAACTGCAGGCCCAGCGCCCGCACGCGCTCGCCCAGCCGCTTCAGGCCGCCGGGCAGCTTGCGCTTGTCCACGCCCCAGTCGCCCAGCGAGGTGGTGTCGTCGTCGCGGTGGCCGAACCAGCCGTCGTCCATCACGAACAGCTCCACGCCCGCCTTCGCCGCGGCGGCGGCCATGGCGACCAGCTTGTCCTCGTCAAAGTCGAAATAGCAGCCCTCCCAGCTGTTCAGCAGCACCGGACGGGCCTTGCCCACCCAGCGCCGGGGCAGCAGGTGGTTCTCCCACAGCCGGTGGAAGCTACGGCTCATGCCGCCGATACCCCGATCGGAGTACACCAGCACGGCCTCCGGGGTCTGGAACGCCGCGCCGCTATCAAGCCGCCAGGCGAAGTCCCGGTCGTTGATGCCCAGCAGCGCGCGGGCCGCCTCGTACTGGGTGCCCTCGACCTCGGCGATGAAGTTGCCGCTGTAGACGAGCGCCGCGCCGATGACCTCGCCGCGGGCCTCGTTGGCGTCGGGGCGGGCCAGGGCCATGAACGGCGACACCTGCAGGCTGCTGGCCCCGCGCCGGGAGGACACGCCCTGGTGCCCCTGGGTGACGGGCCGGCGGTGGATCGCCCGCTCCCGCGCCCAGCCGCCGGACAGCGTGATCAGGTCCCAGCCGTCGTCCGGCAGGTCCAGGCACAGGCTGAGCGCCCGGGTGACCGTCAGCGCCGCCGCGCCGGTGTTGACCAGCTTCGCGCTGCGCGCCACGGCGGGGCAGTCGTCGTAGATCGCGTAGTTCAGCTCCACCTCAAGGCCGGTGTGATCGTCCCGCAGGCGCAGCCGAAGGGCCGCGCAGCCCTCGCCGCGGGTGGCGGGCAGCCCCTCCAGGGCCGGCTTTTCCCCGGGCGTC
>JAFYBB010000392.1 GCA_017540445.1 Clostridia bacterium
ATGAGGAATGAGGAATGAGGAATGAGGAATTCCGGTGCAAATCCCTGACGGGATTTGTTTGATTCAAGGGGACCGGATTGCCACGTCGGTCCCGCCTGCGTCGGGCCTTCCCGCAATGACAGGGCGGGGGCGGTTATCCCCTGCATGTCATTGCGAGGCGCCCCCGCGTCAGCGGGGATGACGTGGCAATCCGGTCCCGGAAAGATGAATCCGTAACGGCAGGGATGGCTCTGTTGTCACCTTTCATGAAAAAGATGACAACGAGAACCGTCCCCGCTGTCATCTTATTGCCTATTCCCTATTGCCTATTGCCTCCTCAACCTCTCATACCGCTCCCGCGCGAGCCTGGCGCCCTCGGCGAACAGCTGCTTCGCGTTCTCCGGGAAGGTGCGCTTCAGCGCGGCGTAGCGGACCTCGCCGTCCAGGAAGGCCTCGTAGTCCATGGTGGGGGCCTTGGAATCGAGGGTGAAGCGCGGGGTGGCGTTCGGGTTGTAGCGGTACAGGTGCCAGTAGCCGGCCTCCACGGCGCGCTTCATCTCGTCCTGCACCTTCGCCATGCCGCACTTCAGGCCGTGGCTCTGGCAGGGCGCGTAGGCGATGATCACGCTGGGGCCGTCGAAGCACTCGGCCTCGTGGATGGCCTTCACCAGCTGGGCGTTGTCCGCGCCCATGGCCACCTGGGCCACGTACACGTTGCCGTAGGTCATCAGCATGCCGCCCAGGTCCTTCTTGGGCCGCTTCTTGCCGCTGGCCGCGAACTGGGCCACCGCGCCCACGGGCGTGGCCTTGGAGGACTGGCCGCCGGTGTTGGAGTAGATCTCGGTGTCCACCACCAGCACGTTCACGTTCTCGCCGCTGGCGATCACGTGGTCCAGGCCGCCGAAGCCGATGTCGTAGGCCCAGCCGTCGCCGCCGTACATCCAGAAGGTCTTCTTGGCGAGCATGTCGCCGTAGCGCAGTATCGCGGCCGCGTCCGCGCGACCCTGGAGCGCGTCGATCAGTTCACAGCTGGCTTCGGCGGAGGCGTCGAAATCGTCGTAGGTGGCAAGCCACCGGTCGATGGCGGCGTTCACCGCTTCGTCGCCGCAGGCGGCGCGGTAGGCCATGACGCGCATCCGCTCGGCCTCGCGCTGCTGCTTGACCGACAGCACCATGCCCAGGCTGAACTCCGCGTTGTTCTCAAACAGCGAATTCGACCAGGCCGGGCCGCGGCCCTGTTTGTTCACCGTGTAGGGGATGCCGGGCATGGCGCTGCCCCAGGCCTGGGAGCAGCCGGTGGCATTGGCCCAGTACACCCGGTCGCCGTACAGCTGGGTCAGCAGCTTCGCGTAGGGCGTCTCGCCGCAGCCCGCGCAGGCGGCGGAGAACTCCAACAGCGGCTGGCGGAACTGGCTGCCCTTGACCGTGTAGGGGTCGAACACGTCGCCCTTGTCGGTGAGCTTCAGCGCGTAGTCCCAGGCCGCGGCGGTGTCCGGCGCGTCCTGTATGGGCACCATCCGAAGCGCCTTCTCCTTGGCCGGGCACACGTTCTCGCAGCTGCCGCAGCCGGTGCAGTCCAGCGCCGACACGGCCATGGCGAAGTACAGCCCCTCGGCCGGCTTGCCCTTCGCGGGCACGGCGCGAAGGCCCTCGGGCGCGTTCGCCTTTTCTTCCTCGTTCAGCAGATAGGGCCGGATCACCGCGTGGGGGCAGACGTAGCTGCACTTGTTGCACTGGATGCACTTGTCCGCGTCCCACACCGGCACGCGGGTGGCGATGCCGCGCTTCTCGTAGGCCGTCAGGCCCATGTCCATCACGCCGTCCTCGTAGCCGGCGAAGGCGCTGACGGGCAGGTCGTCGCCCTTCTGGGCGTTGATCGGATCCAGCAGCTTCGTGACCACCTCGGGCACGTCCCGGGCCGGGGCGGGCGCGTCCTTCGCATCCTTCCACGCCTCGGGCACCTCCACCCGCACCAGGCCCTCCGCGCCCGCGTCGATGGCGGCCAGGTTGCGGTTCACCACGTCCTCGCCCTTGGCGAAGTAGGTCTTGGCGGCGGCGGCCTTCATGTAGCCCACGGCCTCCTCCGCCGGTATGACGGGCATCAGGTGGAAGAAGGCCGACTGCAGCACCGTGTTGGTGTGGCTGCCCAGGCCCAGGCGCTCGGCGATCTTCACCGCGTCGATCACGTACAGTTTGACGCCCCGGTTCGCGATGTCGCGCCGGGCCTTCGCGGGCAGGTGCTTTTCCAGCGCCTCGCCCGTCCACGGGCAGTTCAAAAGCAGCGTGCCGCCGGGCCGGACCTCGCCGGCGATGTCGTACTTTTCGATGTAGGTGGGGTTGTGGCAGGCCACGAAGTCCGCGGACTTCACGTAATAGGACGCGCGGATCGGCGCGTCGCCGAAGCGCAGGTGGCTCTTGGTGACGCCGAAGCTCTTCTTGGCGTCGTACTCGAAGTAGGCCTGGGCGAACTTGGGCGTGTGGCTGTTGATGATCTCCACCGTGTTCTTGTTCGCGCCCACGGTGCCGTCGCCGCCGAGGCCCCAGAACTTGCAGCTGACCTCGCCCGCGCCCGCGCCCACGTCCACGGGCACGTCTTTGAGGGACAGGTGGGTCACGTCGTCCACGATGCCCACGGTGAAGCTGTTCACCGGTGCGGCGGCCCGCAGGTTCTCAAAGGCCGCGGCGATCTGCGCCGGGGTGGTGTCCTTGCTGGACAGGCCGTAGCGGCCGCCCACGATGGTCAGCCCGGCCCGGTCCTTCAGCGCCGTGCACACGTCCTGATACAGCGGCTCGCCGGCGGAGCCCATCTCCTTGGTGCGGTCCAGCACGGCCACGGCCTTCACGGTGTCCGGCAGCGCGGCAGCGAAGCGGGCCACGTCGAAGGGCCGGAACAGGTGCACCTGCACAAAGCCCACCTTCTCGCCCTTCGCGTTCAGCGCGTCCACCGTCTCCTGCACGCAGCCGGACACGGAGCCCATCGCCACCACCACGCGCCCGGCGTCCGGCGCGCCGTAGTAGTCGAAGCAGTGATAGGTCCGGCCCGTGATTTCGCCCAGGCGGGCCATGTAGTCCTCCACGATGCCCGGCAGCGCGGCGTAGTCGGCGTTGGCGGCTTCGCGGATCTGGAAGAAGATGTCCGGGTTCTGCACGGTGGCGCGGATCATCGGGTGCTCCGGGTTCAGCGCCCGGGCGCGGAAGGCGTCCAGCGCGTCCGTGTCCAAGAGCGACTTCAGGTCGTCGTAGGAGACCTGCGCCACCTTGTCGATCTCATGGGAGGTTCGGAAGCCGTCGAAGAAGTGCATGAACGGCGCGCGCCCCTTGATCGCGGCCAGGTGGGCGATGCCCGCCAGGTCCATGGCCTCCTGCACGCTGCCGGAGCACAGCATCGCGAAGCCGGTGTTGCGGCAGCTCATCACGTCGGAGTGGTCGCCGAAGATCGACAGCGCGTGGGCGCCCACGGTGCGGGCCGCCACGTGCAGCACGCCCGGCAGGCGCTCGCCCGCGATGCGGTGGAGCACCGGGATCATCAGCATCAGCCCCTGGGACGAGGTGAAGCTGGTGGCCAGCGCGCCGGTTTGCAGCGCGCCGTGCACCGCCGCCGCCGCGCCGGCCTCCGACTGCATCTCCACCAGCCGCACCGTCTGGCCGAACAGGTTTTCCTTGCCCTTGGCCGACCAGGCGTCCGTCTTGCCCGCCATGGGCGACGAGGGCGTGATGGGATAGATGGCGGCGATCTCGGTGAAGGCGTAGGCCACGTAGGCCGCGGCCTCGTTGCCGTCGAGGGTCACGTATACGGGTTTTCTGCTGTCGGTCATGGGGGGACCTCCTTCTGTGTGATTTATCACTGTTATCACGCGGCTTCCGCCGTTTCTTCGGCGTATCCCTGCAGTATGGCCCCGATGGCCTCGATGATCCCGGGGGTCGCATAGCCGGCCGGATCGTCCAGGCCGTACAGGATCGCGAAGCTGAAGTTGTCCGCCAGGGTCTCCTCCGGGTCGATCACGTAATCGGTATTCCTGCCGAACACGTCCCAGAAGTTCGAGGCGTCGTCGGAAACATACATCGTCGACAGGTCGTCGATGGGCACCAGGCCCGTCACCATGTCGTCGAAGAAGCTGTCCCCGGGCTGCTCGAAGGGCTTGCCGGTGGTGAACACCACCACACAATCCCGCGCTTCGCCGTCGATGTCAAAGGTCGCCCAGGCGTCGTGGTGCCCCACGTCCGGGTTGGAGATCATGCGCTCCCGAATGGCGTCGGACAGCTCGAAGTCCGCGTCCGCCACCGTAAAGCCCAGCACGCCGTACATCGCGGCGCGAAAATCAGGGTGGTTGCGCGTCAGGCAGTGGAACAGCTCGTGGGCGACGATCTCCCGGAAGAATGCCTGCGCGTCGGGGTCGTCCATCGTGCCGTAGGCCATGATGCTCTCGCCCATGTAGATCTGGGTGCCGTGGGTGTACGCGCCCGCGTCGCACTCCTCCGCCATGGTCGTCTTGGCGAACACGATGCCCTCCGTGGGCGGCAGCGCGTAGCCGCGCCCGGCGCAGGCGTCCTCGATGGCGGCCATGGCCGAATCGATGGCAGCCTTCTCAGCGTCGGTGTAGTCCCGGGCCTGGGCCGCGGCGAAGGCCTCCAGCTCCTCGAGCGTGGCGCCCTTCTTCTGCATGCGGAAATCCAGATCGTTCTGGGTGAGCTGCTCGTAATACGCCCGATTGCCCGGCAGCAGCCGCGCCGTCTCCTGCGCGTCGGCGAACCGGTAATCGAACATCCGCGCCTCCGCCGCCGCGACCGGCGCCGCGAGGCACAGGCATAACAGTGCCAGCATCAGCTTCTTCATGGTGATTTCCTCCTAAACCGGAATAGGTTCCTTATCCCGGTGTTCCTGAGCCTTCCCCTTTGGGGAAGGTGGCCGAGCGCAGCGAGGTCGGATGAGGTCCTCTGCGACTGGCTTCGCGCCCTTCGCCCGGCAGAGGCGCC
>JAFYBB010000393.1 GCA_017540445.1 Clostridia bacterium
AGGCTGAGTATGCCCTGGGTGATGCGCGGGTCCAGCGCGCTGGTGGCCTCGTCGCACAGCAGGATCCGGGGCTTGAGCACCAGCGCCCGGGCGATAGCCACGCGCTGCTTCTGGCCGCCGGACAGCTCCCGGGGCCGGGCCTTCAGCTTGTCCGACAGGCCCACCAGGTCGATAAGCTCCATTATCCGCGCCCGGTTCTCGGGGGATTTTGGGTTCAGCCCCGCGAAGCGCATCGGCAGGGCCACGTTGTCAAACACATTCAGCCGCGACAGCAGGTTGAAGTTCTGGAAGATCATGCCCATCTGCTTCTGCAGCGCGTGCAGGCTGGCCTTGTCCAGCGCCGACACCTCCTGGCCGTCCACCTGGATGCTGCCGGTCTGGTACTGCTCCAGGCCGTTGATGCAGCGCAGCAGCGTGGACTTGCCCGCGCCGCTCTGGCCGATGATGCCGTAGATCTCGCCGTCGCGTATGGTCAGGCTGATGTCGTCCAGCACCGTCAGGTCGCCGAAGCGCTTGCCCAGATGCCTGATTTCGATCATGTCGTCTACTTCCTTTATACACAGTTGATGGGGCAGGAGATTGTCTCCTGCCCCTCGTCGACGGGCATCGGTATTATTCCACCAGATCCGCCGCCGGGATGACGGAGCCGGAATAGTTGGCCTCGATGTAGTCCACCACGTCCTGGGTGGAGAAGGCCGCCACCAGCGCCTGGGTCTTCAGGCTGTCCTTGTTGTCCTCCCGGACCACCAGGTAGTTGATGAACACGTTGCCGTTGGGGTCGGAGGACTCCAGCACCAGCGCGTCGGTGGCCGGGTTCAGCTCGCGCTGCAGCGCGTAGTTGCCGTTGATGATGGCCGCGTCCACGTCCGGCAGGCTGTTGGGGGTGTTGGCCGCCTCCAGCTCCACCAGGTCGTAGTTGTGGGGATTGTCGGTGATGTCGCTCAGCTCGTACAGGCCGTCCTTCTCCGCCAGCGTGATCAGGCCGTTGTCGGCCAGCAGCTTCAGCGCGCGGGACTCGTTGGAGGCGTCGTTGGGCAGCGAGATGGAAGCGCCGTCGGCCAGCTCATCGATGCTCTTGATCTTCTCGGAGAACAGGCCCAGGGGCTCCAGGTGCACGCCCTTCGCCGGGTACAGGTGCAGGCCGCGGTTCTCGTTCTCGCTCTGCATGTACAGCAGGTGCTGGAAGTAGTTGGCGTCCAGCTCCCCGTCCTCCAGCGAGGTGTTGGGGATCACGTAGTCGTTGAACACCTGCAGGTCCACCTTCCAGCCGGCGGCCTCCAGGGCGGGCTTTACGACGTTGTCGATGATCTGGGCGTGGGGCACCTCGGTGGCGCCGATGGCGATCACGTTGTCGTCGCCCTCGGGCGCGGGAATCTCCGCCGCCAGCGCGGCCACGGAGGACAGGGCCAGCAGCGCGATCAGCAGAACGGAAAACAGCTTGCGAATCTTCATGGGATTACCTCCTGAAATGGTGATGGGCCTATCATAGCACGGGGCCGCCAATCTGTCCAATACATGAAAGGAATATCGGGCTATAGAATTTATCTATAATATATAGGCGCTGTATAGGGAACAGGGGCGAAGTCGCTGTTGCGTGAGTCATGGGGACGGTTCTACTGACTCATTCTGTCATTGCGAGGCGCAGGCGACGCTGGAGCCTGTGACGTGGCAATCCGGTCCCTTTGAATCAAACAAATCCCGCAGGGATTTGCACCACAACTCCACACTCCACACTCCACACTCCTCACTTACAAAGTCTTGGCAGACGCCGGGAAATCTGCTATAATATAAAAAGAAATACTATGGGCAGGTGCCGACGGGGGGCTTCGCGGGTGGAGAGCGCGCCGATTGCGAAACAGAGGGATTTGAGCTATACCCAGAACCGGGAGCTGAGCTGGCTGCGGTTCAACGAGCGGGTGCTGGCCCAGGCCACGGACCCGAGCGTGCCGCTGATGGAGCGGATGCGCTTCGTGTCCATATTCACCAGCAACCTGGACGAGTTCTTCATGGTGCGGGTGGGGAGCCTGATCGACATGGCCATGCTGACCCCCCAGGAGCGGGACAACAAGTCCGGCATGACGCCCCGGGAGCAGGTGAGCGCCATCTGCGCGGCGGTGCGGCCGCTGGTGCGCCGGCGGGACCGGATCTTCCGCGAGCTTTCCGACGCGCTGGACAACGCCGGGGTCACGGAGGCCGCCTACGACGCGCTGACCCCGGGCCAAAAGGCCTATGTGCAGGAGTTTTACAAGGAGAACATCCGCCCGCTGCTCTCGCCCCAGGTCATCGACCGCAGCCACCCCTTTCCCCACCTGCGGAACAAGGCCCTGTACGCGGCGGCGCTTCTGACGCTGAGCCCCTCGGGGAAGGCCTCCGCCGGGGGAAAGTCCGCGTCCGGCAAGGACAAGGCGTCCGCCTCCGGCAAGGACAAGGCCGCGGCGCTGGGCAAGGACGCGGGCAAGCAGGGCGCGGTGCTGGGCATCGTGGACGTGCCGTCGATGCTGCCCCGGGTGATCCCGCTGCCGGGCGGCGGCGTGCGCTACATCCGCACCGAGGCGGTGATCGCCGCCCACCTGAAGAAGATCTTCAAGATCTACGACGTGGCGGAGCAGGCCATCGTGTCCATCACCCGCAACGCCGACATCAGCCTCAGCGAGGAGCGCTACGACGAGGAGAACCCGGACTTTCTGAACTACATGCGCAAGCTCCTGAAGAAGCGGGACCGCCTGGCCCCGGTGCGCCTGGAGCTGGAGGGCAAGGCCCCGCGGCTGGCCAAGCGCCTCAGCGAGTTTTTGAAGCTGGATATGGACCGGGTGTTCACCGGCCAGTGCCCGCTGAAGCTGGACTACATCGACCAGATCGAGAAGGTGCCGGGGGCGCTGTTCTACCCGCCCCACGCGCCGGTGTACCCGGAGTACCTGAACCCCGGGCAGCCCATGTGGGAGCAGATCGCCCAGCGGGACGTGATGCTGTTCTACCCCTACCAGAGCATGCAGCCCTTCCTGGACCTGCTGCGCCAGAGCGCCAAGGACCCGAACGTGGTGTCCATCAAGATCACCATCTACCGCCTGGCCCGCAATTCCGCCATCGTGAAGGCCCTGTGCGCCGCCGCCGAGAACGGCAAGGAGGTCACGGTGCTGATGGAGCTGCGCGCCCGGTTCGACGAGCAGAACAACATCGACTGGACGCTGGAGCTGGAGGAGGCGGGCTGCCGGATCATCTACGGGCCGGAGAACCTGAAGTGCCACGCCAAGCTGTGCCTGATCACCCGGCGCGAGCGGGGCGGGCTGGGCTACATCGCCCAGGTGGGCACCGGCAACTACAACGAGAAGACCAGCACGCTGTATACCGACTTCTGCATGATGACCGCCGACCCCACCGTGGCCCGGGACGCGGTGAACTTCTTCGACAACATGCTGATCGGCAACAGCGCCGGCGAGTACGAGAAGCTGCTGGTGGCCCCCTATTCGATGAAGAACCGCATCTTCGAGCAGATCGACGCGCAGATCGCCCGGGGCAGCGCGGGCCGCGTGCGGGTGAAGGTGAATTCCGTCACCGACCGGGAGCTGATCGACAAGCTCAGCCAGGCCAGCCGCGCCGGCGTGAAGGTGGACCTGATCGTGCGGGGCATCTGCTGCCTGACCCCCGGGGTGCCCGGCAAGACCGACAACATCACCGTGACCTCGGTGATCGGCCGCTTCCTGGAGCACAGCCGCATCTACGCCTTCGGCGAGGGGCCGGAGGCCCGGCTGTACCTGAGCTCCGCCGACTTCATGACCCGCAACCAGGACCGCCGCGTGGAGGTGGGCTGCCCCGTGCGCAGCCCCGAGCTCCGGGCGTTCCTGGAGGAATACCTGGACCGCGCGCTCTCGGACAACACCCGCGCCTGGCGGCAGCAGCCCGACGGCGCCTACGAGCGCCTGAGCCCCGGCAGCGAGGCGCCCATCGACGTGCAGGCCTGGTATTTGGAGCACCCGGTCAATTTCGACCGGTCCGCGCAGCCCAGGAGGACGCTGGCCCAGCGGGTGCGGGCGTTGTGGGGGAAACAGGGAGTAGGGAGTAGGGGGTAGGGAGTAGGGAGTAGGGAGTAGGGAGTAGGGGCGCCGATGCGGCGCCCGCCCGGGAATGAACAGGGAATAAGGAGAGATGAGATCATGAACATCAAGTACAGCTTTGAAAAATTCAGCAAAAACAACACGGCGCTGTCCATCGTGATGGTGGCGCTGGGACTGATACTGTTCCTGTGGCCGGGCAAGACGCTGGAGCTGGCCGCGCGGATACTGGGCATCGCGCTGCTGGTGGGCGCGGCGGTGTCCGGCGTGTCCTGGTACCGCGACCGGCACAAGGCCAACGCCGGCTACGCCACGCTGGCCCTGGGCATCGTGTGCCTGATCGCCGGCGTCATCGTGCTGTCCGCGCCCCGGGGCATCATCACGCTGCTGCCCAAGCTGGTGGGCCTGGCCGTGATCGTCAACGGCGCGCTCAACCTGGCCCAGGCGCTGGAGCTGCGCCACATGGGCGGCAATAACTGGACCTCGTCGCTGGTCATGGCCATACTGACCATCGTCGCCGGCCTGTTCCTGCTGTGCTTCGCCTTCGGCGCGATGAAGGCCGCCGTCATGGTCATCGGCGCCATATGCGTGTACAACGGCGCGTCCAACCTGTGGATCGAATCCAGGTACCGCAAGGTGGGGGAGCGAAAGTAGTCAGTAGCCAGTAGTCAGTAGCCAGTAGTCAGTAGCCAGCAGCCAGTAGGGGCGCCGATGCGGCGCCCGCCCGGGAGGGAACGGGGAACAGGGCGCGATGTACTACGAAGAGCCGTACAGAAGAAGAGCGAAAAGGCGCCAGCCGCGCCGCCGGAGGAGGAGCTTCGGCGGGTGGCTGGCGGAGCTGTGTCTGCGGCTGATCGCGCTGGTGATCGCGCTGGCGCTGCTGGGCGCGGGCATACTGTACGCGCTGCCGGTGTCGCTGTTCGCGGTGGAGCCGGAGGAATCCAATCTGTCGCTGACGGACGGCCTGCCGGGCAACCGGGCGAACATACTGCTGCTGGGCCTGGACGCGGTGCACGAGCGCAGCCGCCGCAGCGACGCCATACTGATCGCGTCGGTGGGCTACGGCAGCCTGAAGCTGACCAGCGTGCTGCGGGACGCGGTGCTGGACATCCCGGGCCGGGGTCCGGGCAAGGTGAACGCGGCCTACGCCTACGGCGGCCCCGAGCTGGTGATGAAGTCGCTGAACGAAAACCTGGGCCTGAACCTGATGCACTACGTGACGGTGGACTACCGGACGCTGGTCAACGTGGCGGACGCCCTGGGCGGCGTGGACCTGAACATCACCGAGGCGGAGATGAACAAGATCAACCAGGACATCGAAGCCGACCGGGAACGCCTGGCGGCCTACGGCTACACAGCCCCGGCGCTGGCCCAGTGCGGCGAGGGCACGCACCTGAACGGCGTGCAGGCCCTCACCTACGCCCGCATCCGCAAGCTGGACAGCGACTTCGGCCGCACCGGCCGCCAGCGCAAGCTGCTGACCGCCATGCTGGCGAAGCTGCGCGCCGGGCTGTGGAACCCGGCGCTGCTCACGCGCCTGATCCGCGCCTTCCTGGACACCGCCGACACCAACATGTCCGCCATCCAGCTGCTCTCCCTGGCGGAAAAGGCCCTCTCCGCCGGCGCGCCCGACCAGCTCCACCTGCCCGTGGAGGGCTCCTACACCGACGACGGGGCTTCGCTCACCATCGACAATTTGCAGATGAACGTGGTGACGCTGAGGCGGTTTGTTTATGACGAGGAGTAGGCAATAGGCAATAGGGGCGCCATTGCCTTCCCCTTTAGGGGGTCCGAGCGCCCGGGAATCTGTCCAGTGGACAGATTCCAGCGAGGACGGGTCGGCAGACCCATGGGACGGTGGCAGCGCGGCAGCGCTGACGGAAGAGGTCGGCGCCCGCCCGGAGGGAGTAGGGAGTAGGAATGGCCTGGGGGGATGTGACGATGACACAGGGCGTTCGGCGGATGCCTGATTCTGTTGCCGCGGTACTGGGCGATCAGATGGGGCGGGTCGACGGGCTGGGAAAATCCGGCGCGCGGGTGTTGGTCTTTGACGACTATGTCCTGAAAATAAGCCCCGCGGACAGCCGGGATGTGGCAGACGCGGGGATACTGGAATGGTTCGCCGGGAGGGCGCCCGTTCCGCGGGTGGTCGCCCACGAGGCGGCGGACGGATGGGACTGGCTGCTGATGACGCGGCTTCGGGGTCTTGAGCTGTGCCGGGACGAGGTCATGCGCCGCCCCGCGCTGCTGCTGGACTGCATGGCGGAGGCGCTGCACGCGCTGTGGGCCATCCCCGCGGCGGACTGCCCGTTTGAGCGGACCGTGGCGGACAACCTCGCCCACGCCGAGGCGACGATACTGGCCGGGCGGTTCGATCCTTCCGACTGCGAGCCGGAGACCTTCGGCCCCGGCGGCTTTGAGAGCCCGAAGGCGCTGCTGGACTGGCTGAAGCGCCACACGCCGCCGCTGGATGCCGCCGTGACCCACGGCGACTTCTGCCTGCCGAACCTGTTCACGGACGGGGAGCGGTTCACGGGGTTCATCGACGTCGGAAATGCCGGCGTCGCGGACCGCTGGATGGACCTGGCGCTGGGCTGGCGCAGTCTGAAGCACAACAGCGACGGCCACTACGGAAAGACCTATCCCAACATCGACCCGGACGACCTGTTCCGCGCCGCCGGTATACCCAAGGACGCGGAAAAGCTCCGGTACTACATACTGCTGGACGAGCTGAACTGAGCGAATCCTGACACCGGGACGGTCCTGTTGTCAGTTGTCACCGGGACGGTCCTGTTGACAAGAAAAGTTGTCAAAAGGACCGTCCCGGTGACAAGGTTTTACATACAGATGCTTGCGCCACGAAACCGCCGCTGCCGTCGCGGTCACGTACAGGTCTCTGTTGCAGACCTCCTGCTGTTGCCAGGCCAAAATTTGTCACCGGGACGGTCCTGTTGACAGGAAAAGTTGTCAAAAGGACCGTCCCGGTGACAAGGTCAACATACTATTGCTCCTAACTCCACTCTCCACACTCCACTCTCCACTCTCCCCCTAAACCTCCACCGGCACCGGCTGTTCCAGCAGCGCCTGGCTCAGGGGCAGGCCTTCCAGCAGGTTGGGGAGGGCGATCAGGGCCTTGGCGGGGGCGGAGGCCAGCAGGGCGGGGAGCAGGCGCTGGGCCACGGCGCGGTCCAGCAGGGCCAGGGGGTCGGCGCTGTCGCCGAGGGCGGCGAGCATCAGCGCGCAGTAGCGCCAGGCGTCGTCCAGGGCCCGGCGGGAGGGCGTCGCGCCGCAGCGGTCCAGGCCGCCGCGCAGGGCGTCCATGCGGGCCGCCGCCGCCGCGGGCAGCGGGTTCTCGGGGACGGACAGGTTCAGCACCGCCGGGGCCTCCGGCGCGCAGGCCGCCTTGGGGCGGGGACGCCACGGCACGGCGGCCTTGGGCGTCAGCCGCACGGTGAAGCCCCGATCCAGCGCCCGGGCGCTCAGCGGGCAGCCGCCGTCCTGCACCGTCAGGCACAGCCGCCAGCGGGGCATCAGACTGCCGTCCAGGCCGCGCAGCACGTCCGGCGCGGGGTACAGGTTCGCGTCGTCCAGCAGCAGCATCGCCGGAGCCTGGGGCAGCGCCGCCAGCGCCTTCACCCGCGCGTCCTCCGCCAGCGCGCCCTTGCCGGGGGCGAACATCGCCAGGCGGTTGATCGTGGTCCAGCCCAGGGCCTCGGCCAGCATGCGGGCCGTCTCGGTCTTGCCGCTGCCCACGGGGCCGGAGAGGATCAGCACCGGGCTGACGGCGGCGCAGGCGCACAGGTTCAGCGCCTCCAGCCGCGTGATGGCGAAGCCCGAGGCG
>JAFYBB010000394.1 GCA_017540445.1 Clostridia bacterium
ACCTGGAGGGCGACGAGATCGTCGTCACCGCGAAGGCCTACGCCCGCAGCGTGGAGATCCGCTGCGGCGCGGACGTGCTGCTGGAGGACAACTTCTTCGACATGAACGCCGGCACGCGCCGCGTGAAGGTGCTGCGCGGCAAGCCGGGCGAAATCAGGGTGCGAAGCGTGTACGACATACGGTAACCGAAATGTCAAGGGGCGGCCAAATCGTCAGATTTGGCCGCCCCTTGCGTTCATCCGTTCATTCGGCTTCCGATTACTTGGTCGCGTTCATGAACAGCTTCTCGCCGGTGGGATACTGGGTCACGCCGTTGATCTCGGGGACGCAGATCCAGGTGGTGGCGTAGTAGTACACCGGGATGCAGCAGGCTTCGTCGCCCACAGCCAGCTTCTCAGCCTCGTGCATCAGGGCGAAGTGCTCGTGCAGATCGGTGGTGGCCGCGGCCTGCTCCATCAGCTTGTCGAAGTCGGGGTTGTTGTAGAAGGTGGAGTTGTTGCCGGAGTAGCTGGTGAACAGGTCCAGCAGGTTGCTGGGATCGCCGTAGTCAGCCACCCAGCCGTCGCGGGCCAGGGTGTGCTCGCCGTTGCGGCGGGCAGCCAGGAACACGTTCCACTCCATCTGGGCGATCTCGACGTTCACGCCCAGGTTGTCCTTCCACATGGCCTGCAGGGCCTCAGCGGTGGGCAGATGCACGCCGGAGACATTGGTGCAGTACTCGACGGTGGGGAAGCCTTCGCCGTTCGGATAGCCGGCCTCGGCCATCAGCTCCTGGGCCTTCTTGATGTTGGCCTCATAGTCGCTGCGGTCGATCACGGTGTCGAAATCGCCGAAGTCGCTGCCGTCGTCCGCCACAAAGCCGTTGCCGACAAAGTCGGTCGCGGGCAGGTAGGTGCCCTGGGTGACCGTCTCGGACAGGTAGTAGGGATCGATGGCCAGCTGGAAGGCCTTGCGGACGCGGGCGTCCGTGAAGGGCTCCTTGGTGTTGTTGATGTTCACGTAGTAGGTGCCCAGCTGGGGAGAGGTGTGGAACAGGCCCTCGGCCTGCAGGCTGGCCAGCTCCTCGGTGGGATAGTCGTCGCACCAGTCCAGCTCACCGGCGCGCATGGCGGCCAGCTTGGCGTTGGGATCGGTGATCAGCTTCCAGCAGATGCGCTTGCAGACCAGCTTGTCCACGTCGTAGTAGTTCTGGTTGGGCACCATGACGATCTCCTCGTCCATGGTGTAGCTCTCCAGCGTGTACGGGCCGTTGCCGATCAGGGTCTCCGGGCTGGTGGCCCAGGCGTCGCCGTTGGCCTCGACGATGTCCTTGCGGACGGGATAGTAGGTCGGGAAGGCCATGATCTCCAGGAACCAGGCGCAGGGCTGGACCAGGGTGAGCTCGATGGTCTTGCTGTCGATGACCTTCACGCCCAGCTCGTCCACGGGCTTCTCGCCGGTGGAGATCTCCAGGCCGTTCAGCAGGTACTTGCCCATGTCGCCCGCGTAGGGAGCGGCGGTGGCGGGATCCACCAGGCGCTTCATGGTGTACTCGAAGTCCTCGGCGGTCAGATCCTGTCCGTCGGACCACTTGGCTTCGGGACGGATGTGGAAGGTGTAGACCAGGCCGTCGTCGCTGACCTCATAGGATTCGGCGGCGCCCAGCACGATGCCCTCGCCGTTCCAGTCGTACTTCATCAGGCCCTCGAACAGGTGCTTGATGTAGTTGGAGCCGTCGGAGGCGGAGTTCAGCTGCGGATCCAGCGTCTCGGGCTGAGAGCCGATGCAGGCGTTGATGGTCTGCACTTCCTCAGCGGAAGCCACGGCGACCAGAGACAGGGCCAGCGCCAGCGCCAGCACAAGTGCAAAGAGTTTCTTCACGGGGATTCCTCCTTTTGATATTGTAAAGCGCCAAGACGGCGATTTACTTCGACGGTTTGCCGCCCGCGATGCCCAGCTCCTTCTGCACCTTGTGGCAGGCGCAGGTGTGGCCGGGCGCCACGGTGATCGTCTCGGGCCGCTGGGAGCGGCAGATGTCCGTGGCGTAGGGGCAGCGGGTGTGGAACTTGCAGCCCTTGGGCGGGTCGATGGGGCTGGGCACGTCGCCCTCCAGCACCACGCGCCGGCGGCTGCGGCTGACCTGCGGGTCCGGTATCGGTATGGCCGAGAGCAGCGCCTGGGTGTAGGGGTGCATCGGGTTGCGGTACAGGCTGTTCGATTCGCAGACCTCCACCAGGCTGCCCAGGTACATCACGCCCACGTGCTTGGAAATGTGGCGTACCACGTTCAGGTCGTGGGCGATGAACAGGTACGCCATGCCCAGCTTCTGCTGCAGCTCCATCAGCATGTTGATGACCTGCGCCTGGATCGAGACGTCCAGGGCGGAGATCGGCTCGTCGCAGACCATGAAATCCGGGTGCAGGGCCATGGCCCGGGCGATGGACACCCTCTGGCGCTGGCCGCCGGAGAACTCATGGGGGTAGCGGTTCATGTGTTCGCTGTTGAGGCCGACCAGGTTCAGAAGCTCCAGGATGCGCTCCTGGCGCTCCCCCTTGCTGGCGCGGGCGTTCTGGATGTCCAGCGGCTCGCCGACGATGTCGCCCACCGTCATGCGGGGGTCCAGCGAGGCGTAGGGATCCTGGAACACGATCTGCATGCGCTTGCGGTAGGGGCGCATGTTCGCGTGGGTGATGTCCTCGCCATCCAGCAGAATCTGGCCGGACGTGGGCTCGTACAGGCGCAGCACCGTGCGCCCGAACGTGGACTTGCCGCAGCCGGACTCGCCGACCAGGCCGAACGTCTCGCCCTTTTCGATGGTCAGGGAGACGTCGTCCACCGCGTGCACGATGCGGGCCTTCTTCAGAAGGCCGCCGCCGATCTGAAAGTTCTTGACGATGTGGCGGGCTTCAAAGAGAGGAGCGTTGCTCAATTCTCCTGCGCCTCCTCTCTGTTCTCCAGCGCGTGCAGCCAGCAGGACGAGGTGTGTCCCTCGCCCATCGGGAAGGTGGGCGGCTGCTGCGTCAGGCAGACCTTCATGCAGTTCTTGCAGCGCGGCGCGAAGGCGCAGCCCTTGGGCAGCGCCAGCAGGTCCACCGGCGTGCCCTCGATGGGCTCCAGCGGCTCGGAATCGTCGCTGTCCAGCCGGGGCAGGCAGCGCAGCAGGCCCTGGGTGTAGGGGTGCGCCGGGCGGTAGAATATGTCGTCGGTGCTGCCCCGCTCCACGATGCGGCCGGCGTACATGACGATGACCTCGTCGCAGATGTCGGAGACGATGCCCAAATCGTGGGTGATCAGTATGATCGCCGCGTTGATCTTTTCGCGCAGGCGCTTCATCAGGTCCATGATCTGCGCCTGGATGGTGACGTCCAGGGCCGTGGTGGGCTCGTCGGCAATCAACAGCTTCGGATTGCACAGCAGCGTCATGGCGATCATCGCCCGCTGGCGCATGCCGCCGGAAAACTCGTGGGGATACTGCCGGATGCGCTGCTCGGGGTTGTTGATGCCCACCAGCCGCAGCATTTCAATGCCCTTCTCCCAGGCCTCGGCCCGGGAGATGTTCGTGTGGCGGCGCAGCGTCTCCACCAGCTGTTCGCCGATGGTGAACACCGGGTTCAGGCTGGTCATGGGGTCCTGGAAGATCATGCCGATTTCCTTGCCGCGCACGGCCTGGATCTGCTCGGCGTTCATGGCCAGCACGTCCTGGCCGTTGAAGGTGATGCTGCCGCCCACCACGCGGCCCGGATAGGCCAGCAGCTGCATCATGGCGCTGACCGACACGCTCTTGCCGCTGCCCGATTCGCCCACGATGCCCAGCACGCGGCCCTCGTCCAGGTCGTAGGACACGCCGTTGACGGCCTTGACCTCGCCCGCGGGGGTAAAGAAGGAAACCTTCAGATCGTTGATTTCAAGAAGATGATCTTTCACGTCGGTCCCCCCTTAATTGCGCATCTTGGGATCCAGCGCGTCGCGCAGCCCGTCGCCCAGCTGGTTCATCGCCAGTATGATCAGCGCCAGCACGATGGCCGGTATGAACAGGCGGTAGGGCGCGGTCTGGAAGCCGTTCAGGGCGTCGTTGACCAGCGAACCCAGCGAGGCCATCGGCGCGCTGACGCCCAGGCCGATAAAGCTGAGGAACGATTCGGTGAATATCGACGAGGGAATCTGGAAGGTGGTCGTCACCACCACGGTGCCGATGCAGTTGGGCACCAGGTGCTTGATGATGATCCACCGGTTGCTGGCGCCCAGCGCCCGCGAGGCGGTCACGTATTCGGAATTCTTCAGCGCCAGGATCTCGCCGCGCACCATGCGCGCCATGCTGACCCAGTACAAGAGCGCGAAGGTGACGAATATGCAGATCAGGCCGGTGCCCACCGAGCTGAGCGAGGCCAGGTGCCCCGCGTCGAAGAAGCGCTGCATGGGCTCCTTGAGCACGATGTTCAGCAGTATGATGATCAGCACCGTGGGGATGGAATAGATGATCTCGCAGATGCGCATCATCACCATGTCCACCGCGCCGCCGGCAAAGCCGGAGATGGCCCCGTACAGCACGCCGATGACCACGATGAACATCGTGGACACCACGCCGATGACCAGCGAGATCCGCGTGCCGATCATCACGCGCACGCACAGGTCGCGGCCCAGGTTGTCCGTGCCGAAGGGATGGAAGAATTCGCTGTTGATCACCGGCGCCAGGCGCTCGTGGCCGCGAATCTGCTGGTCGTAGGTGTAGGGCATCAGCAGCGGGCCCACAAAGGCGAACAGTATGATCAGTATGATCAGCGCCAGGCACACCATCGCCACCTTGTTGGCCCTCAGGCGGCGCATGGCGTCCTGCCAGTAGGTGATGGATTCGCGCATCATGATCAGCTGTTCCCGCTCCTCCTTGGTGGCGGGGAGCATCATCTC
>JAFYBB010000395.1 GCA_017540445.1 Clostridia bacterium
GCCTTCTCCCAGCTTGCGGTCACTTTGCCCTTTCCGGCCTTCAGCTTCAGGCCGCTGACCGGCTTCGGGTTGATGCTGAAGGCCGCCTTTGCCGTGCCCGCGTATTGCCCTTTGCCGGTGACCTTCACCGTGGCCGCGCCGACGGCTTTGTTGTTCGAGTATTTGACGGTGTAATCCGTGCCCTCTTTCAGCGCCTTGCCCTTCAGCTTCACCTTCACCGCGGGCTTTAGGGCCTTGCCGGTGAACGTCTGATCCTTCACGGTGACCTTCGCCCCGGAGAGGTCGGCCTTCGGCGCCTCGGTCTCGATCACAAGCGGGTCGGCGGGCGCCTCGGTGGGCGCTGTCGTCGGCGCGCAGGTCTCTTTGGGCGCGGGCTCCTCCACCTGTTCCTTTTCGGTTCCCTTCAGCCTGAGCTCCGCAATCATCGTGTATTCGCCGCCGAAGTTCCGCGTGACCTCCAGCTTGAAATACTGGAAGGCCGGGCAGGCGTCGAAGCCGACCGAAACGCCCGTCGTATTTGAATCATCGTCTTCCATATCGACGTCGTGAATCTCATACCACGCGTCGTCATCGCGGTCCAGCTGCCTGGGGCTGCCATACAGCTTCCAGCTTCGGGGCGGGTCGCCCTTGGGCGCCGTGGCGTCGAAGTACAGGTCTTCCCCGATCACCACGAGGTCATAGCCGTCCACGGCGAGGGGCTTGTCCGTCTTCCAGATGACGTACAGCGCGCTCGAGGCCGTGCGGTACACCGTAGCCTCGTCGCCGTCGAACAGGCTCCCGACGCCCTCGCCGGCCGCGTTGCCCTTCGTACAGGCCAGCACCGTGCCGCGGGCAGTGTCGCAGGGCATGGCCGTATCGTCCTCGCCGGGCCTGTCCACGTAGCTGCCGCCGCCGTCGTCGCCGCCATCGTCGCCATGATCGTCGCCGCTGCCGCCGCCGTCGTCGCCGCCGTTCAGGAATCCCGTGCCGTCGCACAGGAAGCAGGGTTTGGCCCTGCCGGTTCCCCCGCACTCGGGGCAGAGCACCCAGCCCCGCCAGCTGCAGTTGACGCAGCCGAGGACGCCGCCGCACGAGCCGCACTTGATCTGGCCGCTGCCGCCGCACCTCGAACACGCGCCGCCGCCCGTGCCGTTGCACAGCGGGCACACCTGCCTGGCCGCCTGCGCCGCCACCAGCCCCGCGCACAGCAGCGCCAGCAGCACCGTCCATACAATGGCGCGCCCGGCCGAGCGCCTTATGCTCATTGGAACACCTCCACAGTATAACATATCCTTTCTAATATTATAACATATCCCTCGCCCTCAGAAGGGGGCAATCCGCCCGCATTGGCATAAATTTACATACATATAACATCCTTGGTGCCAAAATCACAGGGACGGTTCTCTGTGTCAATGACACAGAGAACCGTCCCTGTGATTTTGGGCATGACACAGAGAACCGTCCCCTTGATTTTGGCCGGGCAAAGCAGCGCCCCCACGCGTTTGCATGGGGGCGCAGTTACGATCCGGCGATCAGACGAACTCCAGGATCACCATCTCGGCGGCGTCGCCGCGACGGGGGCCCTTCTTGACGATGCGGGTGTAGCCGCCGCCCTGGCCCTTTTCCTCGGCGCGCTTCTTGTACTTGGGCGCGATTTCGCGGAACAGCTTCTCGACGACCTGATGCTTGACGTCCTTCTGGCGCTTCTTGAAATCTTCCTTGTCCTCGCCCTCGTTCTGGACGGCGGGGATGTCGTACAGGTAGCGCATGATCTGACGGCGGGCAGCCAGGCGGGCGGGCGCGTCGTTGATGACGGTCAGCTCCTCCACCTGCTTCTTGTCGTTCATGTGCTTCTTGGTGACTTCGACGGTATTGTCGCACTGACGCATGGCGATGGTCACTAAATGCTCAGCCAGCGACTGAACTTCCTTGCCGCGCGCCAGAGTGGTTTCGATTTTGCCGTACCAGATCAGGTTGGTCACCTGATTGCGAAGCATCGCCATCCTCTGGTCGGTCGGCCGGCCCAGCTTGCGATTGGCCATTTCTGGTTCCTCCCTTGATGCTTTATCGGTAAATGCCCGGGGGTTATTCCTCGCTGGTCTTAAGGCTCAGGCCCAGAGCGATCAGCTTCTGTTCCACCTCTTCCAGCGACTTCTTGCCCAGGTTGCGCACCTTCATCATGTCCTCCTGATTGCGCTGCACCAGCTCCGCAACGGTGTTGATGCCGGCGCGCTTCAGGCAGTTGAACGCGCGGACGGAGAGGTCCAGCTCTTCGATGGTCATCTCCAGAACCTTGCTCTTGTCGTCGATTTCAGGTTCGTTGTAATCGACGCGGACGACGTTCACCGTCAGGTCGATGAACAGGCGCATGTTGTTGGTCAGTATCTGCGCGGCGGAAGCCAGGGCTTCCTTGGGCAGTATGCTGCCGTTGGTCCATACCTCGATGGTCAGCTTGTCATAGTCGGTGACCTGGCCCACGCGGGTGTCCTCGACGGAATAACTGACCTTGCGGATGGGGGTGAATATGCTGTCGACCGGGATCACGCCGATGGGCATGCCGGCGACCTTGTTGCGCTCCTGAGCGAGCTGCTTGTTCCGCTCCGCGGAGACATAGCCCCTGCCCTTTTCGAGGGTGATCTGGCACTGCAGGTGGCCGCCCTCG
This sequence comes from Clostridia bacterium, assembly GCA_017540445.1. Taxonomy (GTDB): domain Bacteria; phylum Bacillota; class Clostridia; order Christensenellales; family Aristaeellaceae; genus UBA2862. Next base: position 2,642 of record JAFYBB010000395.1, read on the forward strand.
GAAAGCGTCGCGATGTGCAGGTCGGGATTGACGATTTCGACCTCGTCATCCGCCTTGATGTCGCCCGCCTTGATCTCGCAGGGACCGTGCGCATCGATGGTGATGGTCTTGGGTTGCTCCGTGAAGAGTTTCGCAGAGAGAAGCTTGATGTTCAGGATCAGTTCGGCAACGTCTTCCTTCATGCCGGGAACGGTCGAAAACTCATGCTGGACGCCCTCGATCCGGACGCTCGTCGCCGCCACGCCGGGCAGAGAGTTCAGCAGCACGCGGCGCAGAGAGTTGCCCAGGGTCTGGCCGAAGCCGCGCTCCAGGGGATTGACGACAAACTTGCCGTAGCGATTGTTCTCGCCGACTTCCACACGTTCAATTTTGGGCTTTTCGATTTGATCGATCACTCAGCGTTTCCTCCTCTCCTTGTCGCAGCCCGGAGAACCGGGTTGCGGTGCTGGCCCCGCGCCGCGCAAAGCCGTTTCGCAGCGCGCTATGCGGCCGCAGGGCGATTGACTGTTTCCAGACAGCAATTAGCGGGAGTACAGCTCGACGATCAGGTTCTCGGAAACCTCATAGTCAATATCTTCGCGGCTGGGCATCGCGGCGATCTTGCCCTCGAAGGCATCCGCCTGCTTCTCGATCCACTGGGGCACGGTCTTCTTGCCGTATTCCTCCAGCAGCGCCTTGAACTTCTCGGAGGCCTGGCTCTTCTGGCACACGGCAACCACGTCGCCGGGCTTGACCATGGCGGAGGGGATGTCGCAGCGGCGGCCGTTGACGGTGAAGTGGCCGTGGTTCACCAGCTGGCGCGCCTCGCGGCGGGTGCTGGCAAAGCCCATGCGGAACACAACGTTGTCCAGGCGGCGCTCCAGGTACTGGAGCAGGATCTCGCCGGTGATGCCGCGCTTGCGCTCGGCCATTTCATAGTAATGATGGAACTGCTTTTCCAGCACGCCGTAGATGAACTTCACCTTCTGCTTTTCCATCAGCTGCTTGCCGTATTCAGACTGCTTGCGACGCATCTGGGGCTTGGGATTGCGTTTGGTCTCCTTGGAGTAACCAAGCACCGCAGGAGACAGACCCAGCGCCTTGCATCTTTTCAGAACGGGCTGTGTATTCTTAGCCATGTCGGTTTCTCCTCTCGATTACACTCTTCTGCGCTTGGGCGGGCGGCATCCGTTGTGGGGGATGGGCGTCACGTCCTTGATCATGTTCACTTCCAGACCCGCGGCCTGCAGCGAACGGATGGCGGCTTCACGCCCGGAGCCGGGGCCCTTGACATAGACCTCGACGGTCTTCAGGCCATACTCCATGGCGGCCTTCGCGGCGGTCTCGGCGGCGCTCTGCGCGGCGAAGGGCGTGGACTTCTTGCTGCCGCGGAAGCCAAGCCCGCCAGCGGAAGCCCAGCTCAGCGCGTTGCCGGCGGTATCCGTGATCGTCACGATCGTATTGTTGAAAGAAGAGCGAATATGGGCCGCGCCGCGCTCCACGAGCTTCTTCTCGCGGCGTTTGCGGGTAACCCTTTTCAGCTTCGGCTTTGCCATAGCGTTTATTCCTCCCAATAATCAAACGATTGTTATTACTTCTTCTTCTTACCGGCAGCCTGCTTCTTCGGGCCCTTGCGGGTACGGGCATTCTGCTTGGTATTCTGTCCGCGCACGGGAAGACCGCGGCGATGCCGCAGACCGCGATAGCAGCCGATCTCCATCAGGCGCTTGATGTTCATGGAAACTTCGCGACGCAGGTCGCCCTCTACCTTGACGTTGTGGTCAATGTAGTCGCGCAGCTTGCCGATATCATCCTCGGTCAGGTCCTTGACGCGGGTGTCGGGGTTGACGCCCGTGGCCTCGATGATGTCGTCGGCGATGTTGCGGCCAATGCCGTAGATGTACGTCAGGGCGATCTCAATGCGTTTCTCCCTGGGAAGGTCGACACCAGCAATTCGTGCCATGTGTTGTTTGCACCTCCAAATAACTTCTATGCTGTGCTTGGAATCGGCGATATTGCCCGTACATAGATTGGGCAGCATCAGCCCCGCCCTTCGGCGGCGCCGGGGACCCTCGCGGGCCCTCGCCCGGGTTTGCGCGTCTGGCGTAACGCCCAAAGCCCTGTGTTTATATGAAGGAACCCCGGAAAACGCGCGGGTAAGGCGCGTCAGCCGCTCCGAAATTCCGTCAGACCAAATGATTATACCACAATTATCGCTGCACCGCTAACATCTTTTATGCAATGATTGTTAAATCTTGCATCAACTTCTGTTATTTCTTGGATTTTGGCAGATTTGCGCTGGAAAAGTATTCGGAATGAAGGAAATCCTTCACCGCCCAAAATCAGGGGGACGGTTCTCTGTGTCAATGACACAGAGAACCGTCCCCCCGATTTTGGAGCCATTCCCGTTATCAGCCGATGCCCAGCGCAGCCAGCAGCGCGTCCGTGATGTCCGGGGTGGCGTCATCGATGCCGTTGGCTGCCTTGAAATCGATCACCGCCTGGTTGGTCTTTTTGCCCGCCAGGCCATCCGGTGTACCGCAGTTGTATCCCGCGTCGTTCAGCGCCTGCTGGACCTTCTTCACGGTCTCCCTGTCGGTGTACACGACGGGCGGCTCCGCGGCGGCCTCTTCGCCGGCTTCCGCGGGCGCTTCTCCGGCGGGCGCCTCAGCGGTCTCTTCCGCGGCGGGCGCCTCGGGCTGATCCTCTCCGAAAACATACCAGGGGGTGAAGTCCATGCCGAAGTACTTCTGACACAGTTCGGCGTAGGTGCCGTTGGCCACCAGCGCGTCCAGGTCGGCTTCGACGCGCGCCCGAACGGGCTCGATCTGCGCCGCGGCCGCGTCGTCACCGTCGAAGGCCGCCACCCCATAGGAGACGTCATAGGCGATCCAAAGCTTCGAACAATAGAGCTGTTCCGCGTCCGGAATCTCCACCAGGACGTAGTTCCCGTCCCCCGAGCTGATCGCTTTCGCCGCGGAGATCATGCTGAGGATCGCCGCGGCGGCTTCCCCGGCTTCAATCATTCCCACGGGGTCATAGATGTACTCGCCCTCACCGGCGACGACGCAATCCAGCGGCGCGTCGGTGTGCGCGGCGTTGTAGGCCTCCAGACCATCCACGATAACGCCCTCAAGGCCACGCTTTTGCCCGCCAGATCCGCGATCGAGGCGATGCCGCTGTCCGCGGGCACGACCGCAGCGACCGGAAAGGACAGGTAGGGCCGCGAGCCGTAGTTGTAATCCTTGTAGACCTCCGCGTCCCGCGTCTTGAAAAGCGGCAGCACCAGGCTGTTCTCGCCGCTCATGCTCATATTCCGCAGTGCCAGCAAATCATAGGGCTCCTGTATCCACTGTTTGCCGACCGCAAGTTCGCCGTCCATATCCGCCAGCGCCTGTACCAGATCCACGTTGAAACCGGAAAACACGCCGTTATCATCGCACGCACTGTAGGCGGGATAGGTGCTGGCGTAGACCACATCCAGCGCGGTTTCCGCCAGCGCCGCGCCGCAACCCAGCAGCAGGCACAGCAACATCGCAATCATCTTTTTCATCATGGCCGATTCCTCCTTGATCTGTCCCGAATATTCATGCAGTGAGTATACTATATCCCCCGGTTGATGTCAACGGATTTTCACCAAAATCACAGGGACGGTTCTCTGTGTGTTACTACTCAGTGTATCCGGTCAGAGCAAAGATGACAATGAGAGACGAAGGCAGGGATAAAACAGAACAAGCAGGAAGTGAAATATATTGAAAGATCAGCGAAACAACAGAGAATTAACGGCTTAACATAAAATTCCA
>JAFYBB010000396.1 GCA_017540445.1 Clostridia bacterium
GGTGCGCCGCATATTCGAGGCCAAGGGCCGCCCGGGGGACAACCCGCTGATCGCGCACATCAGCGCCATCGGGCAGCTGGACGCGCTGATAGACGCCGAGCCCTCCCCCGCCGCCCGCGCGCTGATGGACGCCTGCTGGCCGGGGCCGATGACGCTGATCTTTCCCAAGTCCGAGCGCGTGCCCGATGAAGTGACGGCGGGCCTTACCACCGTGGCGGTGCGCTTTCCCGCCCACCCGGCGGCCCGGGCGCTGATCGACGCGGCGGGCGTGCCCATCGCGGCCCCCAGCGCGAACCGCTCCGGGCGGCCCAGCCCCACCACCGCGAAGCACGTGCTGGAGGACATGGAGGGCCGTATCCCGTTAATACTGGACGGCGGAGCGTGCCAGGTCGGCCTGGAATCCACGGTGATCGACATGACCGGCGAGACACCCCGCGTGCTGCGCCCCGGCGGCATCACGCCAAAGCGCATCGCCGAGATCTGCGGCAGCGTGGCGGTGGATGAGGCCGTGATGCGCCCGCTGAAGGAGGGCGAAATCGCCCGCAGCCCGGGCATGAAGTACCGCCACTACGCCCCCGCGGGCGCGCTGACCATCGTGAAGGGCAGCCCGGAGGCCGTCGAGCGCGCCATTTGCGGGTTGTACGACGAAGCGCTGAACGCGGGCAAGCGTCCGCTGATCCTGGCGCTGGATGGGCACATGGCCGCCTACGGGGATCGCCGCGCGCTGTCCCTGGGCGCGGACGAGGCCCAGATGGCTCGGAACATATTCGCCCGCCTGCGCGACGCCGACGCCCTCGGCGCCGACGCCATTTTCTCCGAGGCCGTGCCCGCCGACGGACTGGGCCTGGCCGTGATGAACCGCCTGGGCCGCGCCGCGGCGTTTCACATCGTGGAGGCGGAACAGAATTGACTTTCCCACCGATAAAAACGGGGCCGCTCCGAATGGAGCGGCCCCGTTTTTATCGGTGGGAAAGTCTCTCAGAAATTACTGAGCGGCCTTCCAGGCGTCGTACTGAGCCTGCACCTCAGCGATGATCTCGGGCATACCGGCATCGTTCAGGGCAGCCTTCAGAGCCTCAATGCCCTGGCTGGGGTCGTCGGGATCGACGGTGCCGCACATCAGGGGATTGGCATACTCGGACACGACAGCGTCAACCGCCGCGATCTGATCGGCCACATTGTCCTTCACGAAGCGGAAGCCCAGGGAAGCGGTGGCGATGGCGTCGTCCGCGTAGGACTGCAGCAGCTCGTTCTTCTGGGGATCCTCAGAGGTCAGGACGTACTGGAGCTTGGTGTTGCCCACGGTCCAGGCGCCGCCGTGCACGCCGTACCAGTTCTGGTCGGTCAGCTCGACCTGCTTGTCGTTCACCTTGGTGTAGTTCTGGCCCTCAGCGCCGAACAGCATCAGGTTGACCAGGGTGGCGTCGGAATGCATCAGGTTCAGATACTGCATGGCCTTCTCGGGGTTCTGAGAGGTCACCGGGATGCCGAACATGGAGCCGCCGGCGTGCGTGGTCACGACGTACTTGGGCTGCATGGTGATCTCGATGCACTCGAACTCGGCGGTGGCGTTGGCGGCATACATCTCAGCGGCCTTGATGTTGTTGCCCTTCAGGGGCTGGGAGAACACCAGGAAGTCGCCGCGGCCGAAGGTGCCGTTGTAGTCGAAGCTGGTCAGAGCGGCGTCGGGATCGATGTAGCCCTTCTGGCCCCAGTCATACATCAGGCGGATGTGCTCCTCCTGCTCGGGGGTCTCGAAGATGCTGTAGATGGTCTCGTCAAAGTTGCCGTCCTCGCCCTTCGCCATCTTCATGGCGATGGAGTTCGTGCCCATGCCACACCAGTCGGGGCACCAGGGCTCGTCGGCCCAGCGGCCGGCCTGACCGTCCATCAGATAGGGATACTTGTCGGGATGGAGCTCCTTGTACTTGGCCAGCCAGGGCTCCAGATCAGCGGTGGTCTTGATGGAGGGATCGTCGGCGACGACATCCCAGCCGATCTCGGCCGCAGCGGTCTTGTTCACGATGAAGCCTTCCGGCACGCACAGCTCCTTGTTGGTGGGGATGCCGTACAGAACGCCGTTCACCTTGACGCCGTCCAGGAAGGTCTGGGGCAGGGTCTCCTTGATGCCCTGACCATACTGCTCGAGCAGGTCGTCCAGGGGCTGCAGCAGGCCGCCGGCAACCTCGATGCCGTAGCCTTCCCAGTCAGCGGTGAAGATCAGGTCCATCTTCGTGCCCTGCTGCAGGGCGTTGATGGCCTTGTCGTTCCAGTCGCCCCAGCCGATGATGTGATAGCTGACATTGGCGCCGATCAGGGGCTCAATGTACTCGTTGACAGCAGCCTCGACACCCGCGCGGACGGCTTCGTTGTCGCCGTTGCCGACCCAGTAGATGTCCAGGGTGTAGGGAGCCTCGGCCATGGCCGCGGTCACCAGCGACAGAACCATCGCCAGCGCCAGAATCAGAGTAACCAGTTTACGCATGAGTAGTCCCTCCTTGGTTGATATATTTCGAGAGCTTGCGTACGCTCTTGAAACCGTTGGTTTAGGGAGTAGGGATCAGGGAGTAGGGATCAGGGAGTAGGGAGTAGGAAAAACCCGCAATTCCTCATTACCTCACTCCACACTCCACTCTCCACACTCCACACTTCTCTTAGCCTTTGACCGCGCCGACGGTCAGGCCCTTCACGAAATACTTCTGGAAGAAGGGGTAGGCCAAGATGATCGGGCCCACCGTGACCACGGCCATGGACATGCGGAAGGTCTCGGCCGGCAAATTGGCCACGTTCACGCCGCCCATTCGGCTGGCGTTCTCCTTCAGGAAGCGCAGGTTGTTCATGGTCTGGTAGATCGTGTACTGCAGGTTGTAGTACTGGGCGCTGTCGTTGATCAGCAGGCAGTTGCGGAAGTCGTTCCACACGCCGATGGCGCTGAACAGCGCCACGGTGGCGAAGCCGGGCAGCGCCAGCGGGGCCACGATCTGGATCAGCGTGCGCCACTCGCCGCAGCCGTCGATGCGGGCGGACTCAATGATGGCCTCCGGCACCGAGGATTGGTAGAACGTGCGCATGATGATGACCCAGTAGGCCGAGAACGACATGGGCAAAAAGAGCGCCCAGACCGTGTCCTTCAGGCCCAACACTGTGCGGCAAACGTTATAATAACTCACCATGCCGCCGCCGAACAGCATCGTGAAGAACGAGAAGAACGTGAAGAACTTCTTGTACTTGAAATCGGGCCGGCTCAGCGCGTAGGCGTACAGGCCGACGGTGACCACGGAGATCACCGTGCCGGACACGGTGGCGATCAGCGTGTTGCGATAGGCGGTCAGTATGGCCGAACCGTCACGGAACAGGTAGGTATAGGCCGTGGTGGAGAACTCCAGCGGCCACAGCCGGTAGCCGTAGGTGGTCAGCGCGCTCTCGCTGGTGATCGAGGAGATGATGATGATCCACAGCGGGAAGATGATCAGTATGCACGCGACGATCAGCAGTATGTTGAAGAACAGGTTCGCGCCGCGGGAGATCTGGTTGCGCGCCGCGCTGTGGCGGGCGGCTTCCTTTTCGGCCTTCTTGAGCTTCTTGACGTCAACAGCAGTCATTTTCACACCCTCCCTTCATCAGAACAGCGCCATGTCGGGATGGCTCCGGCGCACGATCCAGTTGGTGAACAGAATCAGCACGAAGCCCACCACCGACTGGAAGAACGCGCCCGCGCCGGCGTAGCCGAAGGAGTTGGTCAAATTGCCCTTCTTCAGCATGTCGTACACGTAGGTGTCGATGGTGCTGGTCACCTGGCGCAGCGTGCCCGAGCCGTTGGGCAGGGAGTAGAACATGTCGAAATCGCCGTTGAAGATCCGGCCGACGGCCAGGATCTGCAGCATCACGATGACGGGCATCAGCTGAGGGAGCGTAATGTACTTGAACTGCTGCCACTTGCTGGCGCCGTCGATGGCGCCGGCCTCGTACAGCTGCTCGTCAAAGCCGGTCAGCGTGGCCAGGTAGATGATGGAGCCCTGGCCGGTGTACTTCCAGATGTTGGCCAGCAGGAAGATCCACGGCCAGTACTGCTTCTGGCTGTAGAACTTCACCGCGTCCTTTCCCAGCGTGGCGTTGATCTGGTTGAAGAAGCCGTTGGCCGCGATCATCGCGTACAGCGCGTACATGACCACGATCCAGCTGACGAAGTAGGGCATGAACAGAATAGTGTGGTACACCTTGGCGGTCTTGCGGTTGCGCATCTCGTTGATGACGACCGCCAGGCCCACCTGCAGCACCACGCCCACCGCCATGAACAGCAGGTTGTAGCCCACGGTGTTGCGGATCAGCATCGGGGCGTCCTTCAGCAAATAGGTGAAGTTGTTCAGGCCGTTCCATTCCGAGCAGACCAGGCTGTTCAGAAACACATTTTTGAAGAACGAATTCGCCGTGGGCATCGTCATCTGGTACTTCTTGAACGCCAGTATGATGCCGGGCATCGGCAGGTAGCAGAACGCCAACAGAAAAAGCACGCCCGGCAGAACCATCGCAAGATACGCCGCCTGGCGCTTGCCGGAATCCGCCAGCGTGCGCTGCCTCACCTTTTTATTCTTCATGCCGTAACCGACCATATCGGAAACCCCCGCCTTTCTCATCGTCTGTAACCGCCCGCATAGCGGTAAAAGCCGCATGCGCGCCATAAATTGCAAACACAATCTACGCCAATATTGGTATTATAGCACTGTTTTGCGCCGATTGCAAGGGCAATTTA
>JAFYBB010000397.1 GCA_017540445.1 Clostridia bacterium
CATCCGCGCCCGCACGCTGCGCCAGGTGGTGGAGGACGTGCTGGGCAAGAAGGTGGAGACGCCCTACCGCCAGCTGGACGCGCTGCTGGACGCGGGCGGCGCGCTGCGGCGGCAGTCCGTGGCCCACAAGGGCGGCGCGGAATTCCTGGACCGGCTGGAGCGCTTTGCCGCGGACTTCGCGGCCTACGGGCCGGGCTTCCGCGACGTGCGGCTGGACCGGGAGGTGCTGATCCGGCGGGACGAGCTGGCCCGCATGTACCGGAACGAGCTGTCGCTGCTCAGCCCCGCCCAGAAGCTGCAACGCATGGCCGCCACGCTGCAGACGCGGCTGGAGGGCTGGGAGGAAAAGCTGTACCGGCAGTACGAGAAGACACTGTCGGCCAAATACGGCCAGCGGGAGCTGCGGCAGATGTGCAACATCGCCGTGGCCCAGCGGCTGCAGCCGGTTCGGGCGCAGCTGCGGCAGATGCTGGAATTGAAGGGCGGCGATCTGATGCGCATGGCCATGCGCAGCGCGCCGAAGGCCCTGCGGGACGCCTATGACGACAATCAGAGGGCGGGGCTCACCTGGTGGGAGGACGCCGTGGCCGAGGCCTATCTGGCCGTGAAGCTGGGCTTTGCCGCGCCGGAGCGGCAGATCTACCACCTGCTGGTGGACGAGGCGCAGGACTACTCTGACGCCGCGCTGGCCATGCTGGGCTGCTACTACCCCAACGCCCGGGTGACGCTGCTGGGCGACCCCAAGCAGCGCACCACCCCCGGCATGGAGGCCTGCGACCCGGCCCGCTGGGGCGCCTGCTTCGGCATGCCGGACGCGCCGGTGTTCCCGCTGACCCGCTGCTACCGCTCCACGCAGCCCATCGCCGAGCTGTGCAACCGCATACTGCCCGGCGGGGACCGACTGGTGCCCTTCGGCCGGGAGGGGCGTGAGCCGCTGGTGGCCCGCTACTCCGAGGCGCTCCTGAAGCAGACCCTCGAAGCGTTCCGCGCGGCGGGGCACCGGTCCATCGCCGTGATCACCCGCAGCCAGGCCCAGGCGGATTCGCTGTCGGCGAAGCTGGACCGGGTGTACCGGCTGGACGGCGGCGAGGCCGATTTGAACTACGAGACCGGCGACAACGTGGTGGCCTGCTACCACCTGACCAAGGGCATGGAGTTCGACGCCGCGGTGGTGGTCTGGCCCGAGGTGGCGCTGACCGGCGAGGAGCGCCGGCGGCTGTACACCGCGGCCTCCCGCGCGCTGCACGAGGTGGCGCTGCTGGGCGGCGAGGGCCTGGTGGCGGCGCTGAAATAGCGAGGGAAGGAAGGACGCGCGGCAGCGATGATTTACGACGTCATGATCGTCGGCGGCGGGGCCAGCGGGCTGACCGCCGCCTGCGCGCTGGCCCTGCGGGGACGGCGCGTTGTGCTGTTGGAGAAGCAGGCCCGGGTGGGGCGAAAGCTCCTCAGCACCGGCAACGGGCGCTGCAACCTGACCCATCTGAACGCCGGGGCCGACGCCTATCACGGCAGCCGCCAGGCGGCCCGGGCCGCGCTGAAGGCCTGGCCGCCCAAGCGGGTGATGGCCTTCTTCGACGGGCTGGGCGTGCCCTGCGTGGCCGACGGGGCGGGCCGGGTCTACCCGATGTGCCGCCAGGCGGCCTCGGTGCTGGACGCGCTGCGGCTGCGGTGCGACGAGGCCGGCGTCGAGACGCGCACCGGCTTTGACGTGGCGGCGCTCACGTATCAGAACGGCGCGTTCGAGGCCGCGGCCCGGGGGGGCGAGTCGGTCCGGGCCCGCTGCGCGCTGGTGTGCACCGGCGGCCTGGCCGCGCCGAAGCTGGGCGCCGGCGGCGCGGGCTACGGGCTGCTCGAGGGCTTCGGGCACCGGATCACCCCCCGGTTTCCCGCCATCGCCGCGCTGAAGACGCCGCCCGGGCCGGTGCGGGGGCTGAAGGGCATCCGCGCGGAGGGCGAGGTGGCGCTGCTGGTGGACGGCGAGACGGCGCGGGCCGAGCGGGGCGAGGTGCTGTTCTCCGACACCGGCGTCTCCGGCATCGCCGCCATGCAGCTGGCGCGCGCGGCCAACGAGGCGCTGCGCGCCCAGAGGCGGTGCGACGTGCGGCTGAACTTCGCGCCGGACACGGACGCCCGGGACCTGCTGCGCCGCCGGGCGGAGCAGCTGCCCCAGCGGGCCGCGGAGGACTTTCTGAACGGCGTCGTGCCCCGGCGGCTGGGCCAGGCCCTGGCGGGCGTCGCCGGCATCGCCCCCGGCGCGGCGGCGGGAACGCTGACCCGCGCCCAGCTGGACAAGCTGGCGGCGGCGCTGACCGCCTGGACGCTGCCCGTGACGGGCACCCAGGGCTTCGACCAGGCCCAGGTGACCGCCGGCGGCGCGGACCTGAGGGACTTTGACATCCGCGCCATGCGCTCGCTGCGCGCCCCCGGCCTGTTCGCCGCGGGCGAGGTGCTGGACGTGGACGGCGACTGCGGCGGCTTCAACCTGCAGTGGGCCTTCGCCAGCGCCCTGATGGCCGCCGACGGCATCGACGAAGCGCTGTCCAAAATGGAATAGGGGACGGTTCCTTATTCCAAAAAATGGAATGAGGAACCGTCCCCTATTCCAAAACGGAGGGGGATTTTCCTTGAAGATACGCATCAATCAGCTGTGCCAGAAGCTGGACGACTGGCAGCTTTCGCCCGCCGAGCTGGCGGCGCGGGCGCTGCGCGTGAAGCCGGAGGCGATCCTGTCGGCACGGCTGGTGCGCAAGTCGGTGGATGCCCGGGACAAGGGCGACGTGCACTTCACGCTGACGCTGGAATGCGAGACCGCCCGCCCCGTGCGCCTGCCCAGGAACGCGGAGGAGATCCAAAATGGAATAGGGGACGGTTCCTTATTCCAAAAAAGTGGAATAAGGAACCGTCCCCTATTCCATTCCGGGGGGCGCTGCCTGGTGGTGGGCATGGGCCCGGCGGGGCTGTTCGCGGCGCTGACGCTGGCCCGGGCGGGCCTGCGGCCCGTGGTGGTGGAGCGGGGCAGGCCGGTGGAGGCGCGGGAAAGGGACGTGGCGGCCTTCTGGCGCGGCGGGCCCTTCGACCCGGTCAGCAACGTGCAGTTCGGCGAGGGCGGCGCGGGCACGTTCTCGGACGGCAAGCTGAACAGCGGCATCAAGGACGCGCGCTGCCGGACGGTGCTGCTGGAGATGGCCCGGGCCGGCGCGCCGGAGTCGATACTGTACCAGGCCAAGCCCCACGTGGGCACCGACCGCCTGCGGGCGATGGTCAGAAACCTGCGGGAGCAGATCGCCGCGCTGGGCGGCGACGTGCGCTTTGAGACGCGGCTGACCGGCCTGGCGGTGGATGCGGGCCGGGTCACCGGTGCGGTGCTGGAGGGCCCCGGCGGTACGGTCGAGCTGGAAACTGGCGCGGTGGTGCTGGCCATCGGCCACAGCGCCCGGGACACCTTCGAGATGCTGCTGCGCGCGGGGGCGGACATGGCGCGCAAGCCCTTCGCCGTGGGCGTGCGCGTGGAGCACCTGCAAAGGCGGATCGACCGGGCCCAGTACGGCCCCGCCGCGGCGCACCCGGCGCTGGGGGCCGCCGACTACAAGCTGGCCGTGCACCTGCCCGGCGGGCGCTCGGCCTACACGTTCTGCATGTGCCCGGGCGGCCAGGTGGTGGCCGCCGCCAGCGAGCCCGGCGGCGTGGTGGTGAACGGCATGAGCCTCTACGCCCGGGACGGCGAGAACGCCAACAGCGCGCTGCTGGTGAACGTGCTGCCCGAGGACTTCGGCGACGGCGATGCGCTGGCCGGCGTGCGCTTCCAGCGGCGCTGGGAGCAGGCGGCCTTCCGGCTGGGCGGCGGCGACTACCGGGCCCCGGCCCAGCGGGTGGAGGACTTCCTGAAGAACCGCCCCAGCGCCGGGCCGGGGGAGGTGGCCCCGACCTATCGCCCCGGCGTGACCTGGACCGCGCTGGACGGCTGCCTGCCCGGCTTCGTCGCCGGAGCGCTCCGTCAGTCGCTGCCGCTGCTGGACCGGAAGCTGAAGGGCTTTGCCCATCCCGACGCGGTGCTCACCGGCGTGGAGACCCGCTCGTCCTCCCCGGTGCGCATACTGCGCGGCGAGGACCTCCAGTCCAACCTCCGCGGCCTGTACCCCTGCGGCGAGGGCGCCGGCTACGCCGGCGGCATCATGTCCGCCGCCGTGGACGGCATGCGGTGCGGGGAGAAGATATTGGAAGAGTTGAGAGTGGAGAGTGGAGAGTGAAGAGGAGCGATAGTATGTCAACAGTTCCTTTTTCGGCCGCTATATTTGATCTGGACGGCACGCTGCTGGACAGCCTTTGGGTGTGGCGGCAGGTGGATGTGGACTTCTTCGCCGCCCGGGGTTTGACCGTGCCGGAGGACTATGCCCGGGCGGTGCAGAGCTTCAGCTTTCGCGAGGCGGCGGCGTACACGGTGCGCAGGTTCTCCCTGGACGAGACCGTGGACGCGGTCATGGACGAGTGGATGCGCATGACCGCGGCGATCTACGCCCATCGGGTGAATCTGAAGCCGGGGGCACTGGCCTATCTGCGGGCGCTGAAGCGCGCCGGGGTGAAGCTGGCGGTGGCCACCGCCAACCGGCGGGAGCTGTTCGTCCCCACGCTGGAGCGCTGCGGCGCGCTTTCGCTGTTCGACGCCATCGCCACCAGCGCCGAGACCGGCGACAACGCCAAGTCGGACGGCGTGCTGTTCCGGCTGGCGGCGAAGCGCGCCGGCGTCGCGCCGGAGGCCTGCGCCGTGTTCGAGGACACGCTGGAGGGCGTGAAGGGCGCGAAGCGGGCGGGCATGCGCGCCTACGCCGTGCGGGACAGCGCCAGCGAACACCACCGGGAAGCAATCGCCGCCCTGGCGGACGGCGTGATCGACACCTTCGACGAAATGGCGCGCTTCCACGCGCTGCCGGAGCCCGGGCGCTGCGCGATATTCACCGCCCGCTGCGACGGCGACCCGGCCCGGGCCTATCTGCCAAAGCCGGGGGACCGCGTGCTGTGCGCCGACGGCGGCTGGCAGATCGCCCGGCGGATGGGCGTGGCGCCGGACCTGGTGATCGGCGACTTCGATTCCTCCGACGCGCCCCGGGACGCGCAGACCGTGCGCGTGCCCCGGGAGAAGGACGACACCGACACGATGCTGTGCCTTAAAAAGGGCCTGGACATGGGCTATGACGACTTCCTGCTGGTCGGCGGCTTCGGCGGCCGGGCGGACCACACGCAGGCGAACTTCCAGGCGCTGCGCTACGCGGCGCGGCACGGGGCCCGGGCCGCCATGTGCGACGGCCTCAGCTGGGCGACGGTGGTCGAAAACGGCGCGGTGCGCGTGCCCGCCGACGTGGTGGGGACGGACGCGCCCGTCGTGCTGTCGGTATTCGCCCTCAGCGACACCTGCCGGGGCGTATCCATCCGCGGCGCGAAGTGGGAGTTGGAGGACGCCGCCTTGGACAGCGCCTTCCCGCTGGGCGTCAGCAACGAGTTCGCCGCGCCCGAAGCTCAAATCAGCGTGCGCGAAGGGGCACTGCTGGTGATGGTGGCGGGGTCATAGTTCGTTCGCCAGCGTAAACGCCAATATCATCGCGCCGCCGGCCAGCTGCAGGGGCGTCGCGGGCTCGCGGAGTATCACCAGCGACGCCAGCACGGCCACCAGCGGGTCCACGTAGCTGAGGATCGCGGCCTCCTGGCCGGGCAGGGCGCGCAGGGCCGAGAAGTACAGCGCGTAGGCGATGCCGGAGTGTACCGCGCCGAGGATCAGAAGGCACAGCCAGCCGGCGGGCGTCATGCCCGTCAGGTCGACGCCGCCGGTCGAGAGCACGTAGGGCAGCAGCACCGCCGCCGCGGCGGCGAACTGCAAAAGCGTCCGGTCGAGGCCGGAGGCGCGGGTGATCTTCTTGTTCAGCAGTATCACCGCGGCGTACAGCGCCGCGGCGGCCAGGCCGAACAGCACGCCCCTTACCGGGTCGCCGCCCTCGGAAAGCCCGGCCGGGTTGACCACCAGCACCAGCCCCGCCGTGGCCGCGACGAAGCAGAGGACCTGCTTTTTCGTCACCCGCTCGTGAAACAGCAGCGGGCAGGCGGCCATCACGATCACCGGCGCGAAGTAGTAGCTCAGCGTGGCCACCGACACGGTGGTGTACCGGTAGGCCTCGAACAAAAATATCCAGTTGAAGCCCATCGCCGCGCCGGACAGGCACAGCAGCGGCAGCTCCCGGCCCAGATTCTTCAGCGGGAGGGGCCGCTTTTTTATGCCATTGTACGCCGACAGGCACGCCAGCGCGATCAGCGCGCGAAACAGCGCCACCTGGGCCGAGGCCAGCGGTATGGCGCGCACGAAAAGCGGTATCGTGCCGTAGAGTATCATCGCGATCGTGATTTTCAGCCTTGCGTTCATGAAATCCTTTCGTTCGCTCTCAGCGCTGTGGGATGGGCCTATTGTAGCATTCCCGGCGGTTCGGCGCAAGCAAATCCCCGATACCCTTGACTTTTAACACGCGCTTCCCGTATAATAGAGGCTACAGGCGATGACGAAGAGAGTAGCGCGACATTCGGCCCTCAGAGAGTCGGGGAAGGTGCGAGCCGACGGGCACGAACCGCGCGAACATGGCTTCCGAGCTCCGGGCGTGAGCTGCCGAATGGCTTTAGCGCCCGGCGCAGGCAGAAAATTGCCGCCGCGTTATGGCATCCAAGGCGCGGGCCGCGTATGGGCCCGCGTGAAAAGGGTTGGTACCGCGCACACCGCGCCCCTGATTTGGGGGCGCGCATTTTTATTCGAGGGGGAGATCACCATGGCAAAGCCTACTTATTATCTGACCACGCCCATCTACTATCCCAGCGGCAACATGCACATCGGCCACACCTATACCACGGTGGCCGCGGACACGATGATCCGCTTCAAGAAGCAGACCGGCTATGACACCTACTTTCTGACCGGCACCGACGAGCACGGCCAGAAGATCGAGCGCAAGGCCGCCGAGGCCGGCGTGACGCCCCAGCAGTTCGTGGATAAAATCGTCGCCGAGACCAAGGAGCTGTGGAAGCTGATGAACATCGAATACGACGATTTCATCCGCACCACCGAGGACCGGCACCAGAAGATCGTCCAGAAGATCTTCCGGCAGTTCTACGACCAGGGCGACATCTACAAGAGCGAGTACGAGGGCCTGTACTGCACGCCCTGCGAGTCCTTCTGGACGCCCACCCAGGTCAAGAACGGCTGCTGCCCGGACTGCGGGCGACCCGTGGAGCCCATGAAGGAGGAGAGCTACTTCTTCCGCATGAGCAAGTACCAGGACTGGATGATCAAGTACATCGAGGAGCACCCCGATTTCATCCAGCCGCCGTCGCGGGCCAACGAGATGCTGAACAACTTCCTGAAGCCGGGCCTTCAGGACCTGTGCGTCAGCCGCACGTCCTTCAAGTGGGGCGTGCCGGTGGACTTTGACCCCAAGCACGTGGTGTACGTGTGGATCGACGCGCTGTCGAACTACATCACCGCCCTGGGCTACGGCACCGACCACGACGAGAAGTTCAAGAAGTACTGGCCGGCGGACGTGCACCTGGTGGGCAAGGAGATCGTGCGCTTCCACACCATCTACTGGCCCATCATGCTGCACGCGCTGGGGCTGCCCCTGCCCAAGCAGGTGTTCGGCCACGGCTGGCTGCTGTTCGGCGAGGACAAGATGAGTAAGTCCAAGGGCAACATCGTGTACCCGGGCCCCATCGTCGAGCGCTACGGCGTGGACACGCTGCGCTACTACCTGATGCGGGAGATGCCCTTCGGCGCGGACGGCAACTACACCAACGAGGCGCTGCTGACCCGCATGAACGCCGATTTGGTCAACGACCTGGGCAATCTGGTCAGCCGCACCGTGGCGATGATCGAGAAGTACTTCGGCGGCAAGGTGCCCGCGCCCAACGGCTACGAGGGCCCGGACAAGGACCTGATCGCCCACTTCGAGGCGCTGCCGGGCATCGTCGAGGAGCAGATGAACAGGCTGCAGTTCTCGGTGGCGCTGTCCGAGATCTGGAAGCTGATCGGCGAGTGCAACAAGTACATCGACCTGACCCAGCCCTGGGTGCTGTGCAAGAGCGAAGAGACCATGCCGCGGCTGGCCACGGTCATGTACGTGCTGGCCGAGTGCATCCGCGCCATCGGCGTGTACATCCAGCCCACGATGCCCTCCACGCCCGCGCGCATCTACGCCCAGCTGGGCGTGACGGACCCGGCGCTTGAGACCTGGCAGAGCGTCCAGAAGTTCGGACAGCTCGTGCCCGGCACGGTGGTGAAGAAGGGCGAGGCCCTGTTCCCCCGCGTGGACATCAAGAAGGAGCTGGAGGCCATGGCCGCCGAGAAGGAAAAGGCATTGAAGCAGGCGGCGAAGGCGGAGAAGAAGGAAGAGAAGGCGCAGAAGAAGGAAGAGAAGCAGCCCGACGGCGGCATCGCCACCTTCGACGACTTCATGAAGATCAAGCTGATCGCGGCGAAGGTGATCGCCTGCGAAAAGGTGGAAAAGAGCGACAAGCTGCTGAAGGAGACCCTGGACGTGGGGAACGGCTGGACCAAGACCGTCTGCAGCGGCATCGCCAGGTTCTACACCCCCGAGGAGATGGTGGGCAAGACCGTGGTGCTGGTGAACAACTTCGCCCCGCGCAAGATGGCCGGCCAGGTCTCCGAGGGCATGCTGCTGTGCGCCGAGGACCCGGACGGACGGGTGCGGCTGCTGACCGTGGATGGGGATGTGGCGCCGGGGAGCGAGATAGGGTAGTATTGTGGCGGGGGAACTGCTTCCCCCGCCACTACCACCCCTTTGACAGATTTGCCTGAATCCCTTCGGGCTTCCGGGCGGCAAATCTGCAAGGTAGGAATTTTCACTCCGGGAAATGGGATTTCCCTGCGTGAAAATTACCACCCGCCCGCGGCGTACATGCCGCCGCGTACGATTGAAGATCGGGGCGCTGCCGCCCCCGATACCCCCGGCAAGATAGCTGAACGGAAGCGGTTGTATCCGCTATTCACGATCGAAGAGGTTCATGATGCGTATTTTCGATACCCATTGCCACATCGCCGACCCGAGGTTTGACGCGGACCGGGAGGCGGTCATCGACCGCTTCCGGGCGGCGGGCGTGGCGCGGGCGCTGGTGGTGGCGGACCCGCGGGAGCCGGTCTGGGACGGGCCGGAGGACGCGGGCGGCCGGGTGGTGGCCGTCGGCAACGATAAAAAGGTATTTGACCTGGTGGAGGCCCACGACTTTCTGTACGGGGCCGTCGGCGTGCACCCCCACAACGCCTCCGGCTGGGATGAGGACGCCGAGGCCGCGGTGCGCGCGTACCTGGCGCGGCCCAAGTGCCGGCTGCTGGGGGAGATCGGGCTGGACTACCACTACGACCTCTCGCCCCGGGACGCGCAGCGGCGGGTGTTCGACATCCAGCTGGACATGGCGCTGGCGCTGGGCGTGCCGGTGCAGCTGCACATCCGCGAGGCCCACGGCGACTGCCTGGACATGCTGCGTGCCCGGGCGAAGGCGGGCAAAATGCCGGAGGGCATCATGCACTGCTACACCGGCAGCTGGGAGAGCGCGAAGCTGTACCTGGACATGGGGCTGTACATCAGCCTGTCGGGCGCGGTGACCTTCAAAAACGCGCCGAAGCTGAGCGAGGTGGCGAAGAACACCCCCGCCGACCGGCTGCTGATCGAGACCGACTGCCCCTACATGGCCCCGGTGCCGCTGCGCGGCAGGCGCAACGAGCCGGCGTTCATCGTGCACACCTTTGAAAGGGTGGCGGCGCTCAGGGGCGAGGCCCCGGAGGCGCTGGCGGAACGGCTGTGGGCAAACGCCAACCGGATCATGAAGCTGGAGCCGGACGGCGCATGAAACAATGTTATCAGAAAATTAACTGCAACGCTACCGCAGCGCAGTATCACATGGACGCGTATTGTGGTAAAATGACGCAGCCCTTTGAGGGAAAAAAGGAGGAAGTATTCCATGAAGAAGATTCTTGCTATCCTGATGGCGCTGTGCATGTTCTGCGGTGTCGCGATGGCGGAGGCCGCCACCGAGCTGAACTGGGACGAGATCGCGCCCATCATCGAGCAGTCCGGCGTCGCGGGCGACTTCGTGACCTTTGACGAGATCGCCGTGAAGATCTGGATCCCCAGCGACCTGCAGCCCGCCGAGCTGACCGACGAAGACCGTAGCAACGGCTTCATCGGCTACTTCGCCGACGCCGAGCAGACCGCTTCCCTGTCCGTGGTGTACGTGGACGTCAGCGGCATGAGCATCGAGGACTACACCGCTCAGCTGAATGAGATGGAAGGCGTTGCCGAGATCGATGCCGGCACCGTCAACGGCCTGCCCTGCGTGAGCTACACGATGCCCGAGCAGGATTCCGGCCACATCGCCTTTGCCACCGAGGCCGGCTACATCCTCGAGGTCAGCGTATGGCCCACCTCTGCCGAGGGCGCCGATATGGTCTGGGGCATCGTTCTGGGCTCCATCCAGGCGGAATAATCCGTTAAACGGTCACACACACAAAACCCCCGCCGCGCGTGACGCGGCGGGGGTTTTGTCTGATTCAGACTTCCACCGGCTTCTGGAGCGGGCGGTGGCCGCGGGGGCAGGGCGGCTCCAGGCGCTCCACCCATGCCGTGAGCAGTGTGCGCAGCAGCGCGGCCAGCTGGTCCTGCTGTTCGCTTGTCAGCGGGGAGAGGGGATCCTCCTCCGGGGCGTCGCCGTCGCCGGGGTTGGCCGCGCGGCCCGCGTCGGTGATGCGCAGCAGGTTGCCGCGCCTGTCCTCCGCCTTCTCCCGGGTCAGGTAGCCCTTGCCCTCCAGCTTGCTCAGCAGCTCGCTCAGCGAGCCGGGCTGTATGCCCAGCATTTGCTGCAGCTCCCGCTGGGACAGCGCCTCGCGCCCCATCAGTATCGACAGGACCAGCGCCTGCCCCCGCGCCGGGCCGCCCTGGGGCAGCCGGTGGACCATGCGGCCCGCCATGTCGATCAGCTCCATCACGTCGCCGTCCTCGATGCGGCGCTTCAGAAACTCCGGGTCCGGCCGGCGGGGCGGCATGCCGAAGCCGGGGCCGCCGTGGGGCGGGAAGCCGGGGCCGCCGGGCATGCCATGCCTGCCATGCCCGCTGGGCCCGCCGGGCCCGCCGAAGCCGCGGGGCATGCAGCGCGGCTGCTCCCCGTCAAAGGGCAGGTCCTGAAAGCCGCAGCGCCGCCCGTGCCGGGGCGTCCTTTCGGGGTTTTCCGCTTCAAGGCCCCAGGGGCCGTGCATCCGGTCATCCATCGGATTGAAGTTCATGCGAACACTTCCTTTCGTGTTTTGGTACCTAAATAATAGCAGAGTCGCGACTATATGTCAAGGTACCGAAACGATAATTAACGCGCTGTTTACGGTTGCCGGCATGCGATTTGCGTTTACCTGATGAAAATGACAATAATCCAATGAAACTGCAAGCCGGCGGGCGCGGGACGTGGTATATTATACCCGTCGCAAGGACATGAAGCACCAACCGCCAGGATCAAAGGAGGATATCGATATGAATACCATGATGATGAACTGCAACATGAAGATGAGCGCCCAGCTGGCCGAAGACGTGAACGCGCCGGAGCTGCGCAACCCCATCCACAGCGCCATGCGCCCCAAGGCGGGCTGGCTGGCCCGGCTGCTGGGCAGGAAATGACCGACCGTACAATGAAAAAGCGCCCGCGGGCGCTTTTTCATTGCGTTTTCCCCTCCCGCATGCTGACCAAACTTCTGCGGTTGTAGCGCGTGCGGTAGGCGGCGGGGGACAGGCCGGTCTCCCGCTGGAACACGCGGTTGAAGTAGCTCTGGGAGCTGAAGGCCAGGTAGTGGGCGATCTCGGCGCAGGAGTAGTCCGAGTTCAGCAGCATGTTGACGGCGACCTCCACCCGGCGGCGGCGCACGTAGTCGGTGAAGGTGCAGCCCATCTCCTGCTTGAACAGCGTGGAGAGGTAGGAGGGGTTCAGCTGCAGGGCCCCGGCGATGTCGTCGATGCGGAACGGCTCGTGCAGGTGCTGGTCGATCTCGTCCAGGCAGCGCACGATGGGCCGGGCGACCACGTGGGCCTTGCGGGCCTCGGCCACGCGCCGGGCGAAGAAGGCCAGCACCTCCGGGTACAGCTCGTCCACCGCCTCGGGCGTCGTGCAGCGGTCGGCCTGCTGGATGTACAGGTCGCTGATGTTGTAGGCCACGTTCTGCTCCAGCCCGCCCTCGATGGCGTAGCGCGTGGCCATCGTCACATAGGCCACGAACAGGTACTGGGCGTTGCGCAGCGGGTCGCGGGACAGCGTGCCCGTGCCGCCGTGGTGCATGGCCTTCACCGCGCCCTCCGGGTCGCCCATGCGCACGCGCTGGTACTGCTCCAGCTCCTGGTCGTAGGAGTGGTGGCGGAAGTCGTTCTCCCGCTGCAAAAACGCCAGGTGCGCCAGGTCGCCCCGGGTCACGTGTCCGCCCGCCATGCTCAGCCCTCCAGCCACGCGTCAAACAGCGCCAGCAGGTCGTCGTACACGATTTGGCGCTCGGCGTGGTTCAGGATCTCGTGGCGCATGTTCGCGTACAGCTTCGCGGTGACATGGCGGTAGCCGTCGGCCTTCAGGCGCGCCACGGCGGCGTCGAAGCCCTTTTTGTCCGGCGCGCAGGGGTCGTTCTCGCCGGAGACGAAGTGCACCGGCAGGTCGGGATGCCCCGCGGGCACGGGGCGGTAGGCGTCGCGCATCAGCGTGAGCAGCGCCCGGTAGCCGTTGAGCGTAAACGGGAAGCCGCACAGCGGGTCGGCGTCGTAGGCGCGCACGTTGTCCGGATTGGTGCTCAGCCAGGCGTTGACGCTGCCGCCCTTCGGGTTGCCCTTGTTGAAGCTGCCGGTGGTCATCTGCACGAACAGCCTGCTGACGTAGCGCTCGCCCTTGAACAGCGTCATCGCCTTATTCAGCAGCAGGCCCGCGCCCGCGGCGGGGTTGGCCCCGGGGCTGCCGCACACCACCAGGCCGTCGATGTCGCCGTCGTATTTCTGCCGGTACACCCGCACGGCCAGCGAGCCCATGCTGTGGCCGAACAGGAACAGCTTTTTGCCCGGGTACTTCGCCCTGAACCACAGCGTCAGCTGGTGCATGTCCGCCACCAGCGCGTTCGCGCCGCCGGCGTAGAAGTAGCCCAGGTCATCGGGCGATTTCACGCTTGCCCCGTGGCCCCGGTGGTCGTTGATGACGCAGGCGTAGCCCCGCCCCGCCAGGAATTCCATGAAGGGCAGGTAGCGCTCCTTGTGCTCGGCCATGCCGTGGGCCAGCTGAACGAGCGCCTTCGGTTCGCCGCCCTCCGGCGCGACGACGCACACCGACAGCGGCAGTCCGTCGACGGCGGAGGGGAGGGTGAGGTTATCGATCGTGGGCAAGTGGCAGACCTCCTTTGGGGGAGAGTGGAGTGGGGAGTTTGGAATCAGGAATGAGAAATTAGGAATTAGGAATGAGGAATTCAGGTGCAAATCCCTGACGGGATTTGTTGGATTCAAAGGGACCGGATTGCCACGTCGCGACCAAACTGGAATCGCGCGCGCACCGCGTTACTCGCGCACCGCGCACGAGATCGCTCCTCGCAATGACACGCAGGGGTAGCTGTCTCCGCCCTGTCATTGTCAGGCGGCTAAACGGAGAGAGGCCAACGTGGCAATCCGTTCTCCCCAATCGAAGAAATCTGAAGGATTTCAACCGAAATTCCTCATTCCTAATTCCTAATTCCTCATTTTCCCCTGCACAACAAAAGCGGCACATTGCGTGCCGCTTTTGCGGGTTTCGGATTATTCCTCGGCGGGCGCTTCCTCGACGGGCGCTTCCTCG
>JAFYBB010000398.1 GCA_017540445.1 Clostridia bacterium
ATAGTACAGAACGCAGGGATTATGCATACGCGCGGCAGCCTTGGCTCGCCCCGGTGACGGGGAGAGCTGGCGCGCAGCGCCTGAGAGGGGAATCCTACAAGAAAACGTGAAGAGTCCAAAAGGGACTGCCTCAGTGCATGGGATAACATATTGTAGGGGCGGCGATGCGCCGCCCGCCGGGAAGTACGATGCGTTTCGTACTCGGGCGGGCGGCGCATCGCCGCCCCTACGCCTGTTCGATATGCGTATGGATGCCGTATCCTCTATATGGGGTCAATGTCCGATGTGCGAAAGCGTCATTCCACGCGCGTCACGCTGAAGTCGTCCAGCGTGCCCCAGCCGAGGGCCGCGCACCGGATCCTCACGCCGATGGTCAGCTCCCCGCCGGTCACGGGGATGGCGTCCAGCACGGGGTTTTGCCAGTTGGCCCAGGAGGTGTTCATGAAATCCGTTTCGTAGGTCTTGCCGTCCGCCTCGACGAACAATACCAGCTTCGCATCCTTCATGTCGCCGCCCTGGGACCAGGCGGAGGCCCGGTAGGCGCCCGGATCAAGGCCTGTGACGGTCTGGCGGATGCTGAAGTCCATGTCGGACTTCGACCAGTAGTGGAACGCGACGGTGCCGCCGTGGGCGTCGTTGACGAAGTCCTGGTAATCGAAGGGCACGTCGTCCACATGGGATTCGGTCACCCACATGCTCCTGTCCGCGTCCTCAAAGCCCGGGTTCAGCACGCAGTTCACCGCGTCGTCCGCCGGAAGGTCCGCTTCGACGGCCGCGGCGGGCAGGCCCTCGGGAAGCGCGCCCTCGGACAGCCGCTTTACCGCGCCCAGTACCGCCAGCGGGCGGCCCTTGAAGTCGAACATGGCCTGGTTGTCCCAGGCGCAGCCGCCGTAGCTGTCCCCCACGTGCTCCGGGTCGTAGGCCGCGGCATAGCGGGTGGCCCAGCCGCTGCCCCACTGCTCCCACAGCGTCCTGTTCTTGCGCACACCCCTGCCCACGGGCGTCCAGATGCCGCCCCAGTAGAACGCGCCCGTCGCGCCGGCGTCCGCGGCGACGCGGCACACGTCGCAGAAGGCGGCGGCCTGGCCCTCGGGGCTGACGGGGTAGAGCCCGGGGTCCGTGCCGATCACATTGCCCGCGCCGTCGCCGTCCTCCAGCGTGAAGGGCCAGGCCGTCTCCGCAACGAACACCGCCTTGCCCCAGTCCTCCCGGATCGAGCGCACGGCGCTGTCGAGGAACTCCAGGCCGCCGTGCCAGTACGGATAGTACGAAAGGCCCACCGCGTCGCAGTCCGCCCCGGCCGCCTGCAGCGCCGCGAGCACCTCGCCGACGCGGCTTTGGCGGGTGATGTCCGTCAGGTGGACGCAGGTCGCGATTTCAACGCCCCGCCCGGCGGCCACGTCCTTCACGGCTCTACAGCCCTCGGCGATCAGCCGGGCCACCACGGCGGTGTCGTCCTCGCCCGCCATGCCGTAGTTGACCTCGTTGCCCACCTGCACCATGTCCACGTCGCCGCCCGCGTCCAGGATCAGCCCAAGCGCGTCGCGGGTGTAGCCGTACAGCGCCGCGGCCTTCTCCTCCGGGCCCATGCCCGCCCAGGCCTTGGGCGCCAGCTGGCGGGAGGGGTCGGCCCAGAAGTCGGAGTAGTGGAAGTCGATCAGCGTCTTCATGCCCAGTGCCGCGGCCCGGGCGCTGAGCTGCGCGGCCACCCCGGCGTCGATGTTGCCGCCGCCGTAGCCGTGGCCCTCGCCGTCCGTCGGGTCGTTCCACACCCGCAGGCGGATGTGATCGACGCCGCTGTCCGCCAGCACCTTCAGCGCGTCCGCCGCGTTCCCGTTTTCGTCATAATACGTGACGCCGCTGTTCTCCTGGGCGATGAGCTCCGACACGTCCACGCCCAGCACAAACGCCGTCGGAAAAGCCTCCGCCGCGGCAGCAAAGGACAGCGCGAGCACGGAGGCAAACACGAAACAAATGAATTTTCTCATAGCAATTCTACTCCTCACTCCTCATTCCTCACTCCTCACTGAACCAACCGTCCCTCCGCGCTCCCGCGCGGAGGGACGTTTGGTTCTCACAGCAGGTGCGCGCAATTCCGGTCGAAGGAGATGTACGCGTTGTCGCCGACGTTGAATATCTTCTTGTTGATCGGGCAGTTGTCGGTGATCTTCACCAGCGTGTCGCCCACGCGCACGTGGTAGTTCTGGTAGCTGCCCATGAAGCAGCTCAGCTCCACCTTGCAGGGCAGCATGCCGGCGTCCGCGATGGTGATGGCCTCGGGGCGCAGCACGATCTCGCCCTCCTGCCCCGTCATCACGCTCTTGTCCGTGGCCACGGGCACGTCCACGCCCACGATGTTCACCTTCGCCTCGCCCAGCGTGGCGCTGGAGATGGGGCCCTTCAGGAAGTTGCACTCGCCGATGAAGTCGGCGACGAACTCGCTGTTGGGGTGGTAGTAGATCTCGGTGGGGCTGCCCATCTGGGCGATGACGCCCTTCTTCATCAGGATGATGTTGTCGGAGATGGCCATGGCCTCGGACTGGTCGTGGGTGACGTAGATGGCGGTGATGCCCAGCGCCTGCTGGATGCGGCGGATCTCGGTGCGCATCTGCACGCGCAGCTTGGCGTCCAGGTTGGACAGGGGCTCGTCGAACAGCAGCACGCCCGGCTCCACCACCAGGGCGCGGGCCAGCGCCACGCGCTGCTGCTGGCCGCCGGAGAGCTGGTTGGTCATGCGCTGCTCCATGCCGGACAGCTCCACCAGCGCCAGTATGTCGGTGACCCGCTTCTGGATCTCGGCCTTGGGCACCTTGCGCAGCCGCAGGCCGTAGGCCACGTTGTCGAACACGTTGTAGTGCGGGAACAGCGCGTAGCTCTGGAACACCATGGCGGTGTCGCGCTTGTTCGGGGTCAGGGCGTTGATCGGCTCGCCGCCCAGGTAGATCTCGCCCTCGTCCGGACTCTCAAAGCCCGCGATCATGCGCAGTGTGGTGGTCTTGCCGCAGCCGGAGGGGCCCAGCAGCGTGACGAAGGTGCCCGGCTCGATGGTCAGGTCCACGTCGTGTACGGCGTAGAATTCCTTGCCGGTCTTGGGGTCCTGGTAGATCTTGGAAATGTGATCCAGCTTTACGCCCTTGGGGTCTTTCGCGCGCATATCGGCCATGATCACTCAGCCTCCTTTATCATTCTGCTGGTGCCGAAGTGCTTGATGATGAAGTTCATCAGCAGCACCGCGCCGTAGGTTATCAGGATCAGTATGGTGGCAAAGGCGCAGGCGATGCTGAACGCGCCCTTCTCCGCGAACTCGTTGATCTGCACGGTGATCAGCAGATAGCTGGGCGTCACCAGCAGTATGATGGCGGATATGGCCGTGATGGAGCGCACGAACGCGGTCACAAGGCCGGAGAGGAAGGAATCCTTGATCAGCGGGAGCGTGACGGAGGTGAACACCTTCAGGCTGTCCGCACCCATGTCATAGGCCGATTCCTCGATGGACTTGTCGATCTGCCGCAGGGCGGAGATGCCGCTGCGCGTGCCGGTGGGCAGCGAGCGCACCACGAACACGATGATCAGGATCAGGCCCGTGCCGTAGATGCCCTGCAGGATGCCGGTGTGGAACAGGCCGCCCGAGAAGCCGCGGATGTATCCGACGCCGAGAACGGTGCCGGGCACGGCCATGGCCAGCATGGAGACGGCCTCGATGAAGCCCTTGGCCTTGAACTTGCGCTTGACCACCAGGTAGGAGATGATCATGCTCAGCAGCGCCGTGATGGGCGAGGCGATCAGCGAGAGCACGAAGGAGTCCTTAAAGGCCTTGAGACCGTGATACTTGGTGAAGACCTGCGCGAACCACTTGCCCGTGAGCGGGAAGAACTTGTAGCCCCAGGTGGGGAAGCAGGCCCCGATGGGAACGCAGATATACATCATGATGACGAACAGCGCGCCCAGCGAGCAGAGTATCGTCAGCGGGATCTTGACGCTGCGGTCCTCGATCAGCATCCTCGCGCGCGAGGCCTTGCCGGTCAGGGTCGCGGCGG
>JAFYBB010000399.1 GCA_017540445.1 Clostridia bacterium
CGATGCGCCTTTCCAGCTCGTCCACCTTCGCGCCGTCGCCGCCGAACAGCTCCATGAAGGAGACCTGCGTGCCGGTGGCGCCGCGGTTGCCCAGCAGCTTCAGGCTGGACAGGGTGAAATTGATCTCGTCCAGGTCCATCGCCAGGTCCTGCATCCACAGCGTGGCGCGCTTTCCGACGGTGGTCAGCTGGGCGGGCTGCAGGTGGGTGTAGCCCAGGCACGGCAGCGCCCGGTGTTCCCAGGCGAAGGCCCGCAACCGGCGCAGCACCTCGACCACCTTCTTGCGGATCAGCACAAGCGCGTCCCTGAGCATCAGTATGTCCGCGTTGTCGGTGACGTAGCAGCTTGTCGCGCCCAGGTGGATGACGCCCTTCGCGTTCGGGCACACGTCGCCGTAGGCGTGCACGTGGGCCATCACGTCGTGGCGCACCCGCTCCTCGTGGCGGCGGGCGGCCTCGTAGTCGATGTCGTCGATGTGCGCCTTCAGCTCGTCCACCTGCGCCTGCGTGATGGGCAGGCCCAGCTCCATCTCGCTCTCCGCCAGCGCCACCCAAAGTTTGCGCCAGGTGGTGAACTTGCGGTCGGGGGAGAACAGGTACTGCATCTCGGCGCTGGCGTAGCGCGAATTCAGCGGGGATTCGTAGGTGGTTTTGTTCATAACAGCCTCCTGGGTTTATCGGATGATCAGCGCCTCGCGCTCGGCCCCGACGGACACGTACTTGATCGGGCAGCCCACTTTTTTCTCGATATACAGCACATAGTCCCGCGCGGCCTGCGGCAAATCCTCCCACCTGCGGGCCTTGCTGATGTCGCAGTTCCAGCCGGGCAGGGTCTCGTACACGCTCTCGCAGTCGTACAGGTCCGGGGTGTAGGGGAAGCGGCCTGTGACCTCGCCGTTCAGCTTATAGGCCACGCACACCGGGATTTCCTTCAGATAGCTGAGCACGTCCATCTTGGTCAGCGCCAGCGCGGTCGCGCCCTGGAGCTTCGTGCCGTAGCGGGTGGCGGGCACGTCGAACCAGGCCACGCGCCGGGGCCTGCCCGTGGCCGCGCCGTACTCCGCGCCGGCCTCGCGCAAATCGTGGGCGGCCTCACCGTCCAGCTCGCCCACGAAGGGGCCCTCGCCCACGCAGGTGGAGTAGGCCTTGGTGACGCCGATGACCTCGTCCACCTTCAGGGAAGGCATGCCGCAGCCCACCGGGGCCTCCGCCGCCAGCGGCGAGGAGGACGACGTGAACGGGTAGATGCCGTACTGGATGTCCCTGAGCGCGCCCAGCTGGGCCTCGAACATCACGCTCTTGCCGGCCTTCACCGCGCCCTCCAGCAGCTCGCCCGCGTCGCACAGGTGGGGGATCAGCGCGTCGCCCCAGGTGTGGATCCAGGCCAGGGTCTCGTCAAAGTCGATCTTCGGCTGGCCGTAGCCCTGCACGATGGTGTCGTTCTTCCAGTCGATCAGGCGGCGCAGGTGTTTTTCCAGCGCCTCGGGGTGCTTCAGGTCGCCCATCATGATGGCCTTTTTCATGTACTTGTCGCCGTAGATCGGGCTGATGCCCCGCAGCGTGGAGCCGAAGTGGTCCTTGCCCAGGCGCTGCTCCTCCCACTTGTCCTGGTTCGGGTGGATGGGCAGCACCATCATGGCCCGGTCGGAGATCTTCAGGTTGTCGGGGGTGATCTGAACGCCCTTCTCCCGCAGGCGGCCCATCTCCTCGTTGATGTGCTTCAGGTCGATGACTACGCCCGCGCCCAGCAGGTTCACGGCGCTCTTGTGGAATATGCCCGAGGGCAGCAGGTTCAGCGCGAACTTGCCGTATTCGTTGATGACGGTATGGCCGGCGTTGTTGCCGCCCTGGTAGCGCACGACCACGTCGAATTGGCCCGCGAAGTAATCCACCATGCGGCCCTTGCCCTCGTCGCCCCAGTTGATGCCCACGATTGCGGTATTGGACATGAAAACTCACCTCATAGTCGAATGATTGTCAACGATTGTCGATTGCATCCATTATAACAGTTTTTTCAGCTTTTTTCCAGATATAATTGGTAAACTGCGTTAATCAGCGCCCGTTTTTCAGCGCGCGGAGCCGCTCGGCCAGTTCCGCGTATTCGGCGTTCAGCTTGTCCGGGGAGTCGCCCTTCTTCGGCGCGGACATGCGCGCCGCCAGCGCCGCCATGCGCATTTGCAGCGCCGAGATCTCCAGCTGCAGGGCCTCTGCGCTCCGGTCGCGGCTGTCCTCGGCGCGCATCTGCGAAAGCGTGCCCTCGAAGGCGCGCAATTTGCCGCCCTCGAAGGCCAGCACGCGGGTGGCCACCGAGGAGACGAAGTCCCGGTCGTGGCTGACGAAGAGCAGCGTGCCGCCGTAGCCGGAGAGCAGCTCCTCCAGCGCCTGCAGCGTGAACAGGTCCAAATGGTTGGTGGGCTCGTCCATCAAGAGCAGGTTCACGTCCGACAGCAGCAGCCGCGCCAGCGCGATCTTGGTGCGCTCGCCGCCGGAGAGCACCCGCACCGGTTTGAACACGCTGTCGCCCCGAAGCCCCAGCCGCGCCAGCACCGTGCGGGCGACGGACTCGGCAAGCGACGATTCGGCCAGCGCGTTTTCAAGGGCCGTGCCGTCAAAGCGCAGCGCCTTGGCGTGGTCCTGGTCGAAAAAGCCCAGCCGCGCGGCGGGGTTGAATCGAACGTCGCCGTCGAAGCGCACGCCCGGCGCGCACTCGCCCCGAAGCGCCCGCAGCAGCGTGGTCTTGCCGCTGCCGTTTTCGCCCGTCAGCGCCGTGCGCGAGCCGGTGGGCAGGTCGAAGGCCGCGCCGGACAGCAGCGTCCGGCCGCCCGCCGACAGGGCCTTGCACTTTAGGCTCAGCGCCGTCTTCGCGGCGATGGGGTGGGAAACGCCCAGCGCCATGCGGATGTCCGGCAGGTCGCGGGGGCGCTGCTTGACCTCCAGCCGCTCCATCCGGTCCAGCACGGTGCGCCGGGCCGCGCTCTGCTTGAGCACCGCGTTGGTGCTCTCCCGGGTGTGCAGCCGCGCCTCGCTGTTGCCCATGCGCTTCGGGGCCTTCTTCACCGAAGCGGCCCACTCGGCCTTCTTCTGGGCCATGGCTTTGAGGCGGGCCTTCTCGGCGCGGTACTGGTCGTATTCAAACTGCTGGTGTTCCCGGCGCTGCGCGAGCTCCCGCCGGTAGGCCTCGTAGCCGCCGGGGAAGTCGGTGAGCTGACCGCCCTCCAGGTGCAGCACCCGGTTGCACAGCGCGTTCAGGAGGGAGCGGTCGTGGGACACCAGGATCAGCGCGCCGCCCCGCTGGGAGAGGGCCCGGCGCAGCCGCTCGACGCCGTCGGCGTCCAGGTCGGTGGTGGGCTCGTCGGCCAGCAGCAGGGTTGCGTCCGACGACAGCGCCGCGGCGATGCGCCGCCGGGTCTGCTCGCCGCCGGACAGGCCGTCCCGCAGCTCGGGCGCGCGGAACCGGGCGGCCAGCTGCCGGCCCGCGTCCAGCCGTTCCTCGCCGGACTGGTGGATGATCGACAGCGGCGCGTACCGCCGCACCTGGCCGGAATCGGGCGTAAGCTCCCCCGACAGTATGCTCAACAGCGTGGACTTGCCCGCGCCGTTTTCGCCGATCAGCGCGATGCGCTCGCCGTCGTACACGCGCAGGCTATGTATGTCCAGCACCGCCTGGTCCCCGAAGGCCTTGGTGATGTGATTGACCTCCAACAGGAGTTTGGGCATGAAAAACACTCCTTCCCGCCGGGGAGGGAGCGTAAAACACAGGAACGGCGGCCGCCGTCCCGGGCGCGGACGCGCCTGGCCGTGCAAAAAACGCAACCTCCAGACGGCGGCAAAAATGATCCCCCCGTTCACCGAACGTGAGGTCCGTTTTGTCGGCCGAATGTCAGCTGCGAATCTTCATCAGTACAAGCGTACCTGCCTTTCCCTGAATGAAATCATTATAGCACACGGTTGCGGCGCTGTCAATCGCTTGACAACATGGCCCGGGGCGGTTATCATAGGGGCGTAAAGGAGAATTGTACCAATGGCACGCAAAAAGAACGCACGCAGGGCCGATCCGGTCCCAAAGATACTGTTTGTTTCGGTCATGGTGGCGCTGCTGGCCGCGGCCTTCGCTCTGGGCTGGCACTTCGGCGTGGAGTCGACCCGGTTCAAGGGAAATATACTGCTGGTGAACGCCAGCCACCGGCTGAGCGCAGACTACGTGCCGGACGAGCTGGTCAACCTGTACCAGCAGCGGCATTCGTTCCGCCTGGCCAGTAGCGAGATCACCCTGACCCGCCAGACCTACGCCGCCATGGAGAACATGTTCCACGCCGCCGAGGAAGCGAACATGAACGGCTACATCGTGACCAGCGGCTACCGCAGCTACCGGCGCCAGCAGGAGGTCTACGCCCAGAGCGAGCCGGGTAAGGCCCAGGAGCCCGGGGCCAGCGAGCACCAGACCGGCCTGGCCTTCGACGTGACCGTGGAGACCGGCGAGGGCTTCGAGAACACGCCCCAGTACGCCTGGCTGATGGAGCACGCCCACGAGTACGGCTTCATACAGCGCTACCCCGCCAACAAGGCCGACATCACCGGCATCAGCTACGAGCCCTGGCACTACCGCTACGTGGGCGTGGAGGCCGCCACGCGGATGTACAGGACGGGGCTGACGCTGGAGGAGTTTTTGGCGGCCAACGGGTGAGCGATCACACGGTCGCGCCGGCCAGACGGTCCATGTGCATGCGCCTGAGCAGCACCGCGTACACGGCGCTTGAGAGCGTCCAGGTGAACGGATAGATCCAATAGGCCAGGCGGATGTCGTGCAGCAGCTGGCCGAGGGTGAACAGCACGGCGATGCGCACCGCGCACCAGCAGGTCAGCATGATGAGCATGGGCGTCATCGGCTTGCCGAGGCCGCGCATGACCGCCGAGGCCACGTGCGAGAAGCCCACCAGGCAGTAGAACAGCGCGCAGACCCGGGCGCGGCCCATGCCGAAGGCCACGACCTGGGGGTTGCGGTTGAACAGCCCGATCAGCGCCGGGGCCAGCAGGAACAGCGCCACGCCCAGCGCCTCGATGGTCGCCACCGCGCAGCCCACGCCGAAGCGTATGCCCTGGCGGACGCGGTCGTACCGGCGCGCGCCCATGTTCTGGGACACGAAGGTGGTGATCGCCATCGAGAACGCGGTGATGGGCAGGAAGGCGAAGCCCTCCAGCTTGGTGGAGGCCCCGATGCCCGCCATGGCCAGGTTGCCGAAGGAATTGATGTAGGACTGGATCAGCACGTTGGACAGGTCGATCACGCTGGCCTGCAGCGCCGTGGGCAGCCCGTTCTGCACGATGGCCTTCAGGTTCGCTCTGTCAAAGCGCACCTGGCGCGGCGACACGCGGATGTCGCCGTTCAGGCGCATGAGCCGCGCGCCGGCCAGCGCCATGCTCAGAAGCTGGGAGATGACCGTGGCCAGGGCCGCGCCCTCCACGCCCATGCCCAGCGCGCCCACGAACAGCATGTCCAGCGCCACGTTGACCAGCGAGCTGATCACCAAATACAACAGCGGGTGCCGGCTGTCGCCGGAGGCCTGCAGTATGCCCACGAACATGTTGTACATGACCGGGCCGGCGGCCCCGGCGAAGTAGACGCGCAGGTACTTGCAGGATTCCCCGAACACCTCCTCGGGCGTGCCCATCCAGCGCAGCACGGCGGGCGATATGGCGACGCCCAGAACCGAAGCCAGCGCGCTGAAGGCCAGACCCATCGCCACGGCGGTGTGCACGGCGAGTCGGGTCTGCGCCCCGTCGCCCGCGCCGATGTGCCGCGCGATGACGACGCCCGCGCCGGTGGAAAAGCCCATGAAAAACCCGATAAACAGGAATATGAACGCGCCGTTCGCGCTCACCGCGGCCAGCGCGTTTTCGCCCAGGTAGTTGCCGACGATCAGCGAGTCGGCGGTGTTGTAGAGCTGCTGGAACAGGTAGCCCACGAACACCGGTACCGCGAACCCGATGATCCTGCGCCGGATGCTGCCCTCAGTCATCAGTTGTCTCACAGGTCAGTAGCCTCTTTTCCGGTCCACCTGCCGCTTCAGCGGCCTGCCTTCGCAGTGGTTTTCAAAGTCCTCCAGGAACATATCGGCGATGCGGTCCACGGTGTAGGGCAGCGCCATGTCCCCGGCGATATGGGGCGTGATCAGAAGCCGCGGGCAGTCCCAGGCCACATCGTCCGGCGGCAGCGGCTCTTTCTGAAACACGTCCAGCGCCGCCCCGGCGAGGCGCCCCGCGCGCAGAAGGGCGATCAGCGCCGCCTGGTCGAGGGCGCTGCCGCGGCCCACGTTCACCAGGTACGCGCCTTCGGGCAGCAGCTTCAGCCGCCGCCCGTCCATCAGGTTCGCGGTGTCGGGCGTGCCCGGCAGCGACAGGATCAGCAGGTCGGTTTCCGGCGGCACGTCGTCCAGCGCGTCCACCTTCAGCGCCCGGTCGAACAGCCCCTCGGGGTCCAGGCCGCGGCGGCTGACGCCGGTTATGGACGCCGGCCCGAAGGCGCGGAGCCGCTTGGCAACCTCCCGGCCGATGTCGCCGGTGCCCAGCAGCGTGGCGCGGCAATCGCGGATGGAGCGCATGGGCAGAAGCCGCTGCCAGCGGCGCTCGCTCACGATGCGGGCGTAGTCGGCGCGCCGTCGCATCATCTCCAGCGTCACCATGATCACGTGCTCGGAGATGGTCACGCCGTAGGCCCCGGAGGAATTGGTCAAAAGCGCGCCCGGATTCGCGTAGAGCGCGTCGGGCAAATACGGCTCCACGCCGGCGCTGGGCACGCACAGCCAGCGCAGCTGGGCCGCCGCCTTCACAAGGCGGACGTCGGCGGTGAACAGGATCTCGGCGTCGCAGGCCTCGGCAAGCGCCTCCGCCGCGTCGCCCGGAAAGCACACGGCATAGCCGCGCGCCCTGGCGGCCCGTTCGATGGCCCGGCGGTGTTCGCCGGTCAGCTGCGGTATATCGCAGACGATCTTTTTCACGTTGTTTCCTCCAAGAATGTATACTCCATAAATGACCACCGGCTGTGCCGGTGGTCACGGTGGTTATTGAAGCTGGTATTTCTTTGCGGCCTCGGCGAAGGGCC
>JAFYBB010000400.1 GCA_017540445.1 Clostridia bacterium
CCGCCGTCCACGGTGGCCTCCACCTTCACGGTGCTGAAGTTATTGGTGCTCTCGGCGGTGTAGGGCGCGGGGAGCTGATACTGGACCGGCCCGCCGCGGCCCACGCCGCAGGCGAACAGCCCCGTCAGCACGACGGCCGCCGCGGAGATGCTCAGCTTGGCGATAGTCTTCTTTTCCATATTTATCATCCCTTCTTCTCATTCCGACCGGGCGGGTCAGTTGCCCGGCGGCGGGGTGATGACCTTGACGGGGCACTTCTCCACGCACTTGCCGCACTGGGTGCAGTTGGCGTAATTGACGTTGGCCAGGTTGGCCACGACGTTGATGGCGCCGGATTCGCACTGTCGCTGGCAGATGCCGCAGGCGATGCAGCCCGCGGAGCAGACCTTTTTGACCTGCGGGCCCCTGTCGTGGCTCGAGCACTGCACGATCACGCGCTTCGACTCGGGCACCAGCTCGATCAGCCCGCGGGGACAGGCCTTCACGCACAGGCCGCAGCCGACGCACTTTTTGCGGTTGACCATGGCCACGCCGTTGACGACGCGGATGGCGTTTTCGGGGCAGACGGTGGCGCAGGAGCCGAAGCCCAGGCAGCCGTAGGTGCAGTCGGTGACGTTGATGCCCGCCAGCACGGCGCTGCGGCAGTCCATGACGCCCACGTAGTTGCCCTGGTTGTGGGTGACCTCGCAGGTGCCCTTGCAGCGCACGAACGCGACCTTGCGCTCCATGGCCTCGGCGCTGGTGCCCATGATCTCGCCCAGCTTCGCGGCCACCGGCGCGCCGCCCACCGGGCAGGCGTTCACCGGGGCCTCGCCCTTGGCGATGGCGGCGGCCAGCGCGTCGCAGCCCGCGAAGCCGCAGGCGCCGCAGTTGTTGCCGGGCAGCTGCTCGCGCACGGCGGTCTCCCGTTCATCCACGTCCACGTGGAACTTGTTGCCGGTAAATACCAGGCCCGCGCCGACCACCGCGCCGATGACGGCGATGACCAGCGTTGTGATGATGATGATCTGCATGTCGGCCCTCCCTTCGTCAGAACGACAGGCCGGCGAAGCCCATGAAAGCGATGGACATCAGCGCGGCGGAGATCAGCACGATGGGCGCGCCCCGCAGCGGCGCGGGGATGTCCTCCTCGCGGATGCGGGTGCGGATGCTGGCCAGCAGCACGATGGCGAGGGTGAAGCCCACCGCGGTGCCGAAGCCGGACAGCACGCTCTCGATGAAGTTGTAGCCGTTCTGCACGTTGGTCAGGGCCACGCCCAGCACCGCGCAGTTGGTGGTGATCAGGGGCAGGTAGATGCCCAGCGACTTGTACACGCCCGGCGAGGTCTTCTTCAGGAACATCTCCACGATCTGCACCAGCGCCGCGATCACCAGTATGAACACGATGGTCTTCATGAAGTCCAGCCCGAGGGGGGCCAGCACGTAGGTGTACAGCAGGCTGGCCACCGCCGAGGCGATCGTGATCACGAAGATCACCGCGCCGCCCAGGCTGGCGGAGGCCTTCATCTGCTTGGAGACGCCCAGGAACGAACAGATGCCCAGGAACTGGTTCAGCACCACGTTGTTGATCAGCGCGCCGCTGATGATGATGAGTATCAGGTTCTTCACTTCGCGCTCGCCTCCCTGTCACATTTGGAGGTGCAGCCGGCGCACAGGCCGTCGCAGCCGCCGTCCACCAGCTTGCGCTGGCGGGTCTTGATGCCGATGGCGTTCATGATGGCGATGATGAAGGCGATGACCAGGAACGCTCCCGGAGGCTGCACGAAGATGCCGATGGGGTCGATGCCCTTGGGCAGCAGCTGCAGGCCGAAGGCGGTGCCGTTGCCCAGCATCTCGCGGATCAGGCCGGCCACGGTCAGGGCCAGCGTGAAGCCGATGCCCATGCCGATGCCGTCCATCACCGAAAGCAGCGGGGTGTGCTTGTTGGCGTAGGCCTCGGCGCGGCCGAGGATGATGCAGTTGACGACGATCAGCGGGATGTAGATGCCCAGCGCCTCGTACAGCGAGGGCAGGTAGGCCTCGATCAGCAGCTCCGTCACCGTGACCAGCGAGGCCACGATCACGATGTAGGCCGGCAGGCGCACCTCGTCCGGGATCGTCTTGCGCAGCAGCGAGATCACTAAGTTGGAAAGGATCAGCACCGCCGTGGTGGAAAGGCCCATGCCGATGCCGTTCATCGCCCGGGTGGACACGGCCAGCGTGGGGCACATGCCCAGCAGCAATATCAGCGTGGGGTTCTCCTTGATCACGCCGTTGTACAGGCGCTCAACGTACTTGTTCATCTTCAGGCTCCCCCCTTCACCGTGTTGTTGTAGAAGTCGAGGGCGGCGTTCACGGCGTTGACCACCGCGCCGGAGGTGGTGGACGCGCCGGAGACGGTGTCGATCTGGTCGTCCTCGGTGGAGCCGCCGGCCTTGTTCAGCGTGAACCGGCTGACGGACTTGCCGCTGAACTGGCCCTTGAACTCGTCCTCGTCCACGCGCATGCCCATGCCGGGCGTCTCGTGCAGCTCGGTGAAGGCGATGCCGTTCACCGCGCCCTCGGCGTTCAGGCCCACGGCCAGCGTCACGTTGCCGTCGAAGCCGTCGCCGCTGGTCACGCTGATGGCGTGGCCCACGGTGTTGCCGTCGGCGTCCTTGGCCACGAAGGCCTCGTTGATGGTGACGCGGCCGAAGTCGGCGCCGTACACCGCGCCGTTCAGGCCGGCGATGGCCTTATCCAGGGCCTCGTCGGTGTCAAAGTGGTCGGCCTCGGGGCACACCACCAGGTAGGAGGCGGCCTGCGCGGCGCGCTTCTGGTCGTCGATGGTCTGCTTGGTCATGGCGTAGACGCCGCTGAGGGCCAGGCCCGCGATCAGCGCGATGGCCGTCAGCACGATCACCGGGCGGGGGATGCGCTTGTAGAACGGCGCGCCCGGCCCGGCGTCGCGGCCGCGCTTGGCCGAACGGCGGTAGGCGAAGGGCTTGGAGATGATGTAGTGGTCGATCAGCGGCACGAACAGGTTGCCGGTGATCACGCAGTAGCTGAAGGAGTCGGCGGTGCCGCTGAACAGGCGGAATATGCCGCCCAGCAGGCCGATCAGCATGCCGTACACCATCTGGCCCAGCGGGGTGGCGGGGGAGGTGACGTAGTCGGTGGCCATGAAGAACGCGGCCATCACCACGCCGCCGCCGCTGATGTGGGCCAGCAGGTACTCGGGCTTGAAGCCCTGGCCGCCGAACAGGCCGATCACCAGCGTGAACATGCCCAGCACCGAGAAGCAGATCTGGCCGTGGATGATGTCCATCGCCCACAGGAACAGGCCGCCCACCAGCAGCGCCAGCGCGGAAGAGCCGATGACGCCGGTGGTGGTGCCCAGGAACATCTTCGTCACGTCCACCGAGCCGCCCGCCAGCAGCGTCGCCACCGGGGTAGCCGTGGTCACGCCGTCCACCACCGCGTAGGAGGACATGGCGCTTCCGAAGGAGATCAGCAGGAAGCACCGGCCGGCCAGGGCCGGGTTGATGAAGTTCTTGCCCAGGCCGCCGAAGCAGCACTTGGCCACCAGGATCGCGAACATGCTGCCCAGCACGGGCAGGGCCAGCGGCACCCGGGGCGACAGGCACAGGGCCAGCAGCAGGCCGGTGACCGCCGCGCTGCCGTCCTTCCAGGTGTCCGGCTTGTGGCAGAGCTTGTCAAACGCCAATTCGCTCAGCACGGCCGAGGCGACGCTGAGCAGCACCACCAGCAGCGCGTGCAGGCCGTAGTTGACGACGCCCACGACGGTCGCCGGCAGCAGCGCCACCAGCACCGCGCGCATGATGAACTTGGTCGACCACTTGTCCCTGGTGTGGGGGCTGGAGGAGATATTCAGCATATTGTTCATTTTTTACCTCCCGCCTCTGCGCGCTTGCGCGCCTGTATTTCCGATTTGGCCTGCTTGAAGGTCTGCATCAGGGGCCGCTTGGCCGGACAGACGTAGGTGCAGCTGCCGCACTGGATGCACTCCAGGCCGTACAGCTTCTGCTCGAAGCGCTCGTAGTCGCCGGCGGTGGCCGCCTCGGCCATCGGCTGGGGCAGCAGCCCCATCGGGCACACGGTGG
The DNA here is from genome assembly GCA_017540445.1 of Clostridia bacterium. Classification (GTDB taxonomy): domain Bacteria; phylum Bacillota; class Clostridia; order Christensenellales; family Aristaeellaceae; genus UBA2862. The sequence goes on from JAFYBB010000400.1 coordinate 4,083, forward strand.
CGCAGCGCCCGCAGCGCAGGCAGGCCGTCATCTTCGCCTCGGCGATTTCGTTCGGGTCCTCGTCCAACAGCGTCAGGCCGTTGTTCTGCTTCTGGATGGGCACGTCCAGGCTGCCCAGGGCGATGCCCATCATCGGGCCGCCGATCAGGGCCTTCTTCAGCGTGACCCCGCTCTTGACGCCGCCCGCGTGCTCCAGAAGTTCCGAGAACAGCGTGCCGTCGCGCACGATCCAGTTGCCCGGGTTGGCCGCGGCCTCGCCGGTCAGCGTCAGCGTGTGCCTGAACAGCGGCTCGCCGTAGGCGCAGGCGCGCTGTATGGCGTAGAGCGTGCCCACGTTGTCCACGATGCAGCCCACGTCCGCCGGCAGCATCGAGATCGGGAAGTCCTCGCCGGCGATGGCCTGGATCAGGCTGCGCTCGCCGCCCTGGGGGTACTTGGTCTTCATGCCCAGCACGCGGATCTTCGCCTTGCCGCTTGCGGCCTGCTCCATGGCCGCGATGGCCTCCGGCTTGTTGCGCTCGATGGCGATCACGCCCTCGGCCTTCGGGAACAGCCGCAGCACCAGCTCCAGGCCCTCCACGATGGCCGCGGCCTCGGTGCGCATCAGCTGGTCGTTGCAGGTCAGGTAGGGCTCGCACTCCGCGCCGTTGGCGATCACGAAGCGGATCGCGTCCGGGTTCTTGGGCTTCAGCTTCACATGGGTGGGGAAGCCCGCGCCGCCCAGGCCCACGATCGCCGCGTCCTGAACGCGCTGTACCAGTTCGTCGCCCGTGAGCTTCGAGGTGTCCTCGCGCCGGGTGAAGTCCTGGATCGGGGTAAACTGGCCGTCGTTGTCGATCACGATGCAATCCGCCAGCGCGCCGGTGAGTACCCGGCGCTTTTCAATGGCCTTGACCTTGCCCGAACAGGACGAGATCACGTGGGCGGAGACAAAGCCGTCCGCCTCCGCGATGCGCTGGCCCACCAGGACCTCGTCGCCCTTCTTCACGATGGGCTTGGCCGGCTTGCCGATGTGCTGCGACAGCGGAAATACCATTTCCCCCGTCGGCAGGAATTCGCGCAGCGGCACGTCCCGGCTCAGCTCCTTGTGGCCGGCTGGGTGTACGCCGCCGCGAAAGGTGTCCTTCACCATCCTCGACCCCCTTTAGATTTGCACCCTTCCGCGCGGGCGGCTGGGCCGCTCCCGCGAAAGCGCATATTTCTCCACAACTATTCTAACATATAAAAAGGCTTTTGTAAATGTCAATTGTTCCAACATTTTTAACCGACGCTCAGCCCCGTGGCGTTATAACGTTATACTTGCTCTGGGCGGCAGCACCGCGCAGTCGATGCCCCGGGCCTCGCACGCCTTGACCAGCCGCCAGAGCGCGACCTCCGTCTTCTCGATCAGCCGCGGCATGCCCCGGGCGGGCCGGGTCAGCGGGGAGAAGAAGTTGTCCCAGTGCACCGGCACTACCAGCCGGGGCCGCACCCGGTCGACCGTCTCCGCGAAGAACCTTTCTTCGGTGGCCGCGTCGGCCTTCGCCAGGCCCGCGATGCCCAGGAACAGCGCGTCGGCGCGCACGCCGTCCAGCTGGCCCTCGATGTAATTGAAGCTGGGGCGGATCAGGTATTGCCCGCCCCCCGCCGACACCAGGAAGTCGAAGGAGCCGCCCTCCCGGTAGGCCCGCAGCCGCGCCGGCTGGACAAGGGGCGCGTCGATGGTCATGCCCAGGTCGTTGTTCAGAAGCGTGGGCTTGGAGTGCAGCGAGGGGATCACCGTCACCGAAAAGCCTCCGACGGAAAAGGTCTCGCCGCCCCTGAATGCCACCAGCCGATTCTCCGGCACGCCGCCGCCCCGGGCCACGTTCAGCGCCGAGGCCGAGCCGTACACCGCGGCGCCGCAGCGGCTTGCCACGTAGGGCGCGTCCATCACGTGGTCGTGGTGGGAGTGGGAAACGAATATCGCCCGCAGCCGGTCCACCCTGTGCGCATCCAGCAGCCCGTCCACCACGGCCCTGTCGGTGACGCCCCGCCCGAAGATGTAGCGCGCCAGCGAGGGGCGGGTGAAGTGGGCGTCGAACAGAAGCTGGTCCCCGCCGTCGTCAAACAGCAGCGTGGTGGTGCCGAAGAAGGTCACTCTCATGGCGTTTCAATCCCCTTTTTACAATATTATAGCATCGCCGGCACATTGAAGCAATGACCAAGAATTTATATATTCCCATCTTCCATTCCCTTGACTTTGTACGTTCAAATCTTTATAATAATATACGAGGGTTTAGATCCATACTCAACCAAAAGGAGGTACATTCCGTTGAGCGTCAAACTTACCGTTGACGGCAACACCGCCGTCAGCCATGTCGCGTATGCATTCAGCGACGTGGCCGCGATCTATCCGATCACCCCGTCTTCCCCCATGGCCGAGGTGGCCGATGAGTGGGCCGCCCATGGCCGCCTGAACCTGTACGGCCAGACGGTCCGCGTGGCGGAGATGCAGTCCGAGGCGGGCGCGGCGGGCGCCGTGCACGGCTCGCTGGCCGCGGGCGCGATGACCACCACGTTCACCGCTTCCCAGGGCCTGCTGCTGATGATCCCGAACATGTACAAGATCTCCGGCGAGCTGATGCCGAGCGTGTTCCACGTCTCCGCCCGCGCGCTGGCGTATCACGCGCTGAACATCTTCGGCGATCACTCCGACGTCATGGCCTGCCGCCAGACCGGCTTTGCCATGCTGGCGTCCAACTCCGTCCAGGAGGCCACCGACATGGCGCTGGTGGCGCACCTGTCCGCCATCGAGGCCTCCGTGCCCTTCCTGCACTTCTTCGACGGCTTCCGCACCAGCCATGAGATCCAGAAGATCGACGCCATCGACCCGAAGGACGGCTATGCCGAGATCAAGGGCCTGGTGAACTGGGACAAGGTGAAGGCCTTCCGCGAGGGCGGCCTGAACCCCGAGCATCCGCATCAGCGCGGCACGGCCCAGAACCCGGACATCTACTTCCAGGGCCGCGAGGCTGCCAACAAGTACTACGACGCCACCCCCGCCATCGTCGAAAAGGTGATGAAGAAGGTCGCGAAGCTGACCGGGCGCAAGTACAACCTGTTCGACTACGTGGGCGCGCCCGACGCGGACCGCGTGATCATCTGCATGGGCTCCGGCTGCGACGCCATCGAGGAGACCGTGAACTACCTGAACAAGCATCGCCAGAAGGTCGGCCTGATCAAGGTGCACCTGTACAGGCCCTTCTCGATCAAGCACTTCCTGAAGGCGATCCCCGAGAGCTGCAAGAAGATCGCCGTGCTGGACCGCACCAAGGAATCCGGTTCCCTGGGCGAGCCGCTGTACCTGGACGTCTGTTCCGCGCTGCTCGAGGCGGGCAAGGGCGACATCAAGGTGGTGGGCGGCCGCTACGGCCTGGGCTCCAAGGAGTTCAACCCCACCATGGTCAAGGCCGTGTTCGACAACCTGAAGAAGGCCAATCCGAAGAACCACTTCACCGTGGGCATCATCGACGACGTGACGAACACCAGCCTGCCCCTGGGCGAGACGCTGGACGTGGCCCCCAAGGGCACCGTCTCCTGCATGTTCTACGGCCTGGGCTCCGACGGCACCGTCGGCGCCAACAAGAACAGCATCAAGATCATCGGCGACCACACCGACAAGTACGCGCAGGCCTACTTCGCCTATGACTCCAAGAAGTCCGGCGGCATCACCATCAGCCACCTGCGCTTCGGCGACAACCCGATCCAGTCCACCTACCTGATCGACAGCGCCGACTTCATCGCCTGCCACAACCCGGCCTATGTCACCAAGTATGACATGGTGTCCGCGCTGAAGGACGGCGGCACCTTCCTGCTCAACAGCCCCTGGACGGCCAAGGAGATGGAGAAGGAGCTGCCCGCTTCCATGAAGCAGCTGCTGGCGAAGAAGCACGCCAGGTTCTACACCATCGACGCCATCAAGCTGGCCAAGGAGGTCGGCATGGGCGGCCGCATCAACACCATCATGCAGGCGGCGTTCTTCAAGCTGGCCGACATCATCCCCTACGACAAGGCGGATGAGTACATGAAGGCCTACGCGAAGAAGACCTACGGCAAGAAGGGCGACGAGGTCGTCAAGAAGAACTGGGACGCCATCGACATCGCCATCTCCGGCCTGGTCGAGATCCCGGTGCCCGAGGCCTGGGCGGAAGCCACCAAGGGCGCCGTGCCGGTGCAGGTGACCGACGATCCCTACTTCAAGACCTTCATCGAGCCCGTGCTGGCCCAGCAGGGTGACAAGCTGCCCGTTTCCAAGCTGGATCCGGCCGGCCGCGTGCCCACCGGCACCACCAAGTACGAGAAGCGCGGCATCGCCGTGATGGTTCCCGAGTGGAACATCGACAGCTGCATCCAGTGCGGCAACTGCGCGATGGTCTGCCCGCACGCCTGCATCCGCCCCTACCTGCTGGACGAAAAGGCCGCCAAGAAGGCGCCCAAGGCCTTTGAGACCAAGCCCGCCGTGGGCAAGGCCTTCGAGGGCTATCAGTACCGCATGCAGGTTTCCGTGCTGGACTGCACCGGCTGCGAAAACTGCACCAAGGTCTGCCCCGTCAACAAGGGCGGCAAGAAGGACCCCGCGCTGGTCATGAAGCCCCTGTCCACCCAGACGGCCCAGGAGGCCAACTGGGAGTTCGCTCAGAAGCTGCCTGAGTTCAAGGGCGCTCTGAACGTGAAGACCGTGAAGGACAGCCAGTTCAAGAAGCCGCTGTTTGAGTTCTCCGGCGCTTGCGCGGGCTGCGGCGAAACGCCCTACGTCAAGCTGGTCACCCAGCTGTTCGGCGACAGGATGATCATCGCCAACGCCACCGGCTGCTCCTCCATCTACGGCGGCTCCGCGCCGACCTGCCCCTACACCGTGAACGAAGACGGCCACGGCCCCGCCTGGGCGAACAGCCTGTTCGAGGACAACGCTGAATTCGGCTTCGGCATGCAGATCGGCATCAAGCAGCGCCGCGCGAAGCTGGCTGAGAACATCGCCGCGCTGGCCGAGAAGTGCCCCGACTGGGCCGAGTTCCAGGAGGCCGCCAAGGCGTGGCTGAAGGACAAGGACGACGCCGAGGGCTCCAAGGTCGCCGGCAAGAAGGTACTGGCCTGCGTCGAGGGCTGCAAGGACTGCGGCTGCGACGCGGACCCGCTGTGCAAGGCCATCTACGATGATCGCGACCTGCTGACCAAGAAGTCCTTCTGGATCTTCGGCGGCGACGGCTGGGCCTACGACATCGGCTACGGCGGACTGGATCACGTGCTGGCCCAGAACGAGGACGTGAACGTGCTCGTGCTGGATACCGAGGTGTACTCCAACACCGGCGGACAGGCCTCCAAGTCCTCCCCGCACGCGGCGGTCGCGAAGTTCGCGGCAGCCGGCAAGCGCACCAAGAAGAAGGACCTGGGCATGATGGCCATCTCCTACGGCTACGTCTACGTGGCGCAGGTCGCCATGAGCGACCCCGCCCAGGTGCTCAAGGCCATGACCGAGGCCGAGGCCTATCACGGCCCGTCCCTGATCATCGCCTACGCGCCCTGCATCAACCACGGCATCCGGATGAACCAGGCTCAGGAGGAGATTGCCCGCGCGGTCGAGGCCGGCTACTGGCAGACCTACCGCTTCAATCCCACCGCCGAGAAGAAGTTCACCCTGGATTCCAAGCCCCCGAAGGCCTCCTATCAGGACTTCATCAAGGGCGAGAACCGCTACGCCTCCCTGCTGCGTCAGTTCCCGGACGTCGCGCCGGAGCTGTTCGCCGAGGCCCAGAAGGACGCCGAGGATCGCCTCGCTTCCTACGAGCGCCTGGCGGCGGAATAATCGAACGACCGTAACGACGGGCCCCCTGCCGAAAAGCAGGGGGCCTTTGCAAGATGGGATAAAAGACAATGGCATTCAGTTAAGGAATGCCCGGGGGTGCCCTTCCACCGCAAGCGGTCCCCCTCCCCACTGCGGTGGGGAGGCACAGAATATGGACACCGTCCAAAAGCTTCCCCACCGCAGTGGCAGCGAACGCCCGGAAAACAGCACAGAGTGCTGTTTTCAGAGAGCTGGGGCCGAGGCAGGCCCGTGGAGAAGTACCCGCGAAGCGGGGGATAGGGCACCACAACCGCTGAACTTAGTGCCATTGGGGATAACAATTGTCGTCTGATATCTGCGCGACAGGCGACGCCGGCAGAGCGCAAGCTGTACAATGATGCGGTGTTCGGAAGAAACTAACGTGAGAGAAAGCGGGTGAACGGAATGGATAAGCGATTTGCGTTGAACGAGGGCGAGGCGTTGACCGAGGAGCAGATACGGGAAATCGAGAATGCGTCCCAATTTCCATACGTTGAGGATGCCGATTCACCTGAAGTTGATCCCGAGAAGAATCCCGAATTGTGGAAAAAAGCGCTTGATGCCTTGGCAAAGCGAAATCGCAGAATGGCCCAAAAAATGGCATGAAAGAGCATGTAACGCATCAAGACCGCATCACCGTCGCGCGAAACGGCAAGCCCGGAGACAGGATCACGCTGATCAATGATACGCTTGTCTCCAGGCGCATCGGCGTGGCCAAGGGCAAATTCACCGTCAAGGGTGATTTTGACGCCGAAAACAGCGAGATCGAAGATATGCTCACAGGGGACGCGCCATGAATCTGCTTCTTGATACACACATCGCGATCTGGGCGCTGAATGGCGAGGTGGGATTCATCCTTTCATGTACCGTCCGCTCCTCTGGCCTCGGCAATCGTCGCTTCGATTTCTTCGTCGGACATGTAGCCCTGCGCCGCTGCCCCGCGACGCATGCTGTTGAAGGCTACCTTCGCCTTGGCCTGACGCACGGCCTGAACGATCTCGTCAAATTTGCCCTCGGGAATATCGATCATCAGCGCGGCGGGCTTGCCGTTGTTCGTGATGACCACCTCGCCGCCCTTGGCCAGGTTTTCCCAAACGGCCTTGCTCTCCGTTCGGAAATCGCGCACGGAATAGAACTCCATAGAGCCACCCCCTGCCACAGTGATACACGATTGGGTCCATTTTGTCAACGTTTAAGGTTCTTCCGAAGTCAATATAACGCAAAATCCAGGAATGCGCAATATTCAAAACTGCGGATTCCTGGATTTTGCGCTATATTGCTGTGCGTGTACGGCGTATCGCTTATTTGGTTCATCACGGAAACTTGTGGGGTACCCCCTCTCGCCCTACGAGCACCTCTTCCGGGGGCCTACCAAACGCGCGCGCCCAATGCTGAAGCATTGGGTCCCATCGCGCACGGACGAGCCCAGCCTCGCTGAGGACCTCTTCCGGCGCTTCGCGCCACCTTCCCCAAAGGGGAAGGCAAGTCCACTGGACTGTTTTCCGGGCGCTGCGGCCCCCCTCACGGGGGCGAGGCAAGGGGGATAAGCGCGGGATTCGAGGTTAGCGCATGCGCGGCAGCCTTGGCTCGCCCCGGTGACGGGCAGCGAACGCCCGGAAAACAGCACAGTGTGCTGTTTTCAGTGGTTCGAGCGCCCGGAAAAATGTCCAGTGGACATTTTTCAGCGAGA
>JAFYBB010000401.1 GCA_017540445.1 Clostridia bacterium
GAATAGGTGCCCGTAGGGCGGAGAGGGGACTTCTTGCCTGCCGCGTAAGACAAGCCAGAGAGACCCCTCTCAGGCGCTACGCGCCAGCTCTCCCCGTCACCGGGGCGAGCCAAGGCTGCCGCGCGGGTGCTTACCTCGAACGCCGCGCTATCCCCCTTGCCTCGCCCCCCGAGGGGGGAGAGGTGCCCGTAGGGCGGAGAGGGGGCTCCCCAATACCACATGTTTCCGTGATAAGCCAGTTTTATGCCCTACGCTCGCTTCCACAGCGTCCAGTCCAACGCCTCCGGCAGCCAGCCGGCGTTTCGCAGCGCGTCTTCAAAGCCCGCCGCACCTTCCTTGATGGTCAGCCGCTCCCTGCCGCAGAACACGAAGCCTGCCCGGTAGTCCCGAGTCAGCGCCGCCAGCGCCCGCGCGGCGTGTTCGCTTTCAAACACCCGCAGCTTTTTGCCGCCCTGCTCCATAACCGCCACCGGCGCGCCGTCCAGCAGGCAGATGGCCGTGCCCGGCACGCACAGAAAGCTCCGCCCTTCCTCGTGGGCAAGCGCGCTCCCCCAGACCTGGGCCGGGTCGTTGGCCTGCAGCCAGAGGGGCTCGCCGTCGTGGGCATTGAGGCCCGAGGTCACCGCGGCGAAGTCCGAATCCAGCACGAACTGTATGCCCGACAGGCCGGAGACGAAGTAGCCCCGCCGCGCGCGGCCCGTGTACTCCCATACGCGCAGCAGCTCCCATGCCCGCGCCCAGGAGAGCCGCCGGACGGTCTCGCGGCACACCAGTTTTCGTGCGGCGAAGTCCAGCGCCAGGCGCGCCTCGTCGTCCAGGGGCATCAGGGGCCGCGTGAGCTCCCATCGGCCCGACTGGCAGGCGGCCGCCCACAGGCGCGACTGCTGCCGGGGCGACTGCGCCGCGCCCCCCTCCAGCGCGAGCAGCGTGCGCAGGGGCGCGAAGCTGTCCGCGCGCACAATACCCTTCGACGCAAGTCCCAACAATACCCGGCCCACGGGACGCGTGCGGGCGAGCCCCGTCAGCGACGCGGCGAAGCTGGCCCCGCGCTTCTCCAGCGCCGCCAGCACCGCCGTTTCGTCATCGTCCAAAGGTTCCGTATACGCGCGCCAGAGGGGCGGCGCGTCCCAGTTGACACGCTCCGCGCGGTGCAGCGACAGGCGGCCGTCCTCGAGCCGCCACAGGTATTCCCCACGGGCGAGCAGCGCGTCCAGCAGCGCCAGGCGGTAGTCCCGCACCCGGGCGGGCAGCAGCGCTTCCTCCCACTGCCGGGTCGGGAACGGCCAGTCCAAGAGCGCCTCCACCGCCGCGCGTAGCCGCTCCGCCGGGCGCCCCGGCGCGCGCAGGCCGCGGGCCATCAGCGCCGCGTAGCGCGCGGGCGGAAGGGTGCTGATCGCGGTGCGCCGGGCGAGCACCGTCTGGCGGCGCGCCCTCTCGTACACCTCCGCGTGGTAGTACAGCTCGCCGTCTTCCACGGCCGCGCCGCTTCCGGCCAGCGCTTCGAGGGCCACAGCGCAGTCGTCCACGGGCCAGCCGTAGCGCTCCCGAAGGCTCTGGACGCTCTGGGGGCCCCGGTACCGCAGGCAGCGCCGCGCGATGCGGGCCTGCGTTTCGGCGTCGCGCGCCTCCGCGGCCCGAAGGTAATCCCCGGTCATCTCCGCGGGGATCCACAGGCCGGGCTCGATGTACCGGCAGCGCCCCGCGCGGCTCAGCGCCTCCAGCCATTCAATGGGCGCATCCACCTCTCCAGCGACAAAGTCGCCCTCGGTCATCATCAGGCTGTGCAGCCGGTCGATGTTCTCCGGCGCGCGGCGGTCCGGGTATTGCGCGTTCAGCAGATTCGGGTCCGGCGCGATGGCGGTGCCCGACGCCACGGCCCGCTTCAGCGCGTCCTCCGCCGCGGCGCTGGCGGAGCGCGGGATGGGCGCGTAGTCGTACATCATCTCCGCCTCCACCTGGCGGCGCATCGGCAGCGCCATCGGCGAGGGCGTCTCCAGGTGCATCTCCCGGACGGCGATCCTCCCGGCGCGCACGCCTTCCAGCACGTCGTTCAGCGCGTCGATGTCCAGGTAGTCCTCCAGGCACTCCCTGAGCGTCTCCCGCATCAGCGGATGGTCCGCGTCCCTCACCACCGTCGACAGCGCCTCGGCCCCGCGCAGCCGCTGCACCCACAGCGCCTGGCGCTTGCCGGAGCGCGCGCCGAACATCAGTGCGCGGCCCGCGTTGTAGCGAAAGGCCATCGAGAACAGCGGCGTGGCCGGCATCATCGCCGTCAGAAACGCCCGGGTGCGCGACGGGTCCAGCGCCCACAGCAGGCCTTCGGGGATGTCCCGGGTGCCGATGGCGTACAGCAGCGCGCTGTTGTCGTCGTCGTAGTACCTGACGTCGCAGTTCAGGGCCTCCACGGCCTTCTGGCGCAGCAGCAGCGCCAGGCCCTCGTTGACCCGGCGTCCGAATACGGAGTGGACCATCATCTGGTGCTCGCCGGCGTCGTCGGAGAAGTGCTCGACGACGATGGTCTCATCGTCCGGCAGGCAGCCGGTGGCGTTAAGCTGATCCCGCAGGTGCCGCGCGGCATTCTGGGCCGCCCAGGCGTCCATGTGCAGCGCGGCCAGCTTTTCCGGCAGGTTCCTGCCGTCCTGCATATTCCGCAGCGCCGCGCCGAAGCGCTCGGACACGCCGTAGTCGCGGCCTGTGCCGTCCCCGCGCCAGAAGGGAGCCTGCGCGCCCGCGCCCGTCGACGCGTGCACGATGACCCGGTCCCGCGTGATCTCATCGATCTGCCAGGCGAACGCGCCCAGCAGGAACCGGTCGCCGATGCGGGCCTCGAACACGAATTCCTCGTCCAGCTCCCCCACCCGCGTGCCGTCCGGCAGCACAGCCGGGTACAGGCCGCGGTCCGGGATGGTGCCGCCCGCCGACAGGGCCAGCAGGCGCGTGTAGGCGTCGCCGGTCACGGTGCCGTGGATGCGGTCGTAGAGCAAGCGGGGGCGCACAGGCCGGTCCTGTTCGTGCTCCCAGTCGCCGGCCAGCATTCGCAGCACCGCGGTCAGGTCCTCGCGGGTGACCGAGCGGGTCGGCCAGGCCCCGCGGACCACGTTCAGGGCCCCGTCCACCGTGTAGCCGCCGTCCGCGGCCATCGACACCAGGTGCTGGGCCAGCACATCCAGGCACATCCGGGGCGGCTTTGCGGGCTCGATGGCGCCGGAGAGGGCCGCGTCGGCGGTCAGCGCGCACCACAGCCCGTCGGAGGCGGTCTTCGGGTACACCCGCATCACGCTGACCCGCCCGGGGCTGTGCCCCGCGCGGCCCATGCGCTGCAGCGCCGACGACACCGTCAGCGGGCAGCCAACCTGCAGCACCAGGTCCACCTCACCCACGTCGATGCCCAGCTCCATCGACGATGTGGCGCACAGCAGCCTCAGTTTTCCGCTGCGCAGCGCTTCCTCGGCCTGCTGACGCTTCTCCCGGGACACGCTGCCGTGGTGAGCCAGTGCGAAGCCCTCGCCCTCGATCTCATTCACCGCCGCGGCCAGGCGCTCGGCCTGGGCCCGGCCCTCCATGAACGCGATCACGGTGCGCTGCCCCTGGCAGGCCCGGGCCACCTGGCGGGCCAACTCCGGCCATATGGTGCCCTCGGGCAGCACGCGCATGTCGGGCAGCACACCGGTCACGGCCATGTCCGCCCGCTTCTGGGCGGCGGGGGCGACCACGCGGACC
>JAFYBB010000402.1 GCA_017540445.1 Clostridia bacterium
GTCTGCTTTTCCTACGACAAAAAAAGGCCCCTCATCGGGGACTTCGAGCTGCATGTGGCGCCGGGCCAGCGGGTGGCCATCGTGGGGCCCACCGGCTGCGGCAAGACCACGCTGATCAACCTGCTGATGCGCTTTTACGACCCGGACGGCGGCGCGATCTCGGTGGACGGCCGCGACGCGCGGACCATTCCCCGCGCCAGCCTGAGGGCGGGCTTCGGCATGGTGCTGCAGGACACCTGGCTGAAGGCCGGCACCATCCGCGAGAACATCGCCATGGGCCGACCCGGGGCCACGGAGGCGGAGGTCGTGGCCGCGGCGAAGGCCGCCCACGCCCATTCCTTCATCCGCCGGCTGCCGGAGGGCTACGACACCGTGATCGGCGAGGACGGCGGCCAGCTCTCCCAGGGGCAGAAGCAGCTGCTGTGCATCTGCCGGGTGATGCTGTGCGGCGACGGAGCGGCGGAGCCGGGGCCGGAGGGCGGCGAGCTGCACCTGCCGCCGATGCTGATCCTCGACGAGGCCACCTCCTCCATCGACACCCGCACGGAGCTGAAGATACAGTCCGCCTTCGCGCGGATGATGAAGGGCCGGACGAGCTTCATCGTGGCCCACCGGCTGTCCACGATCCGCGAGGCCGACGTGATCCTGGTGATGCGGGACGGCCACATCGTGGAGCAGGGCGATCACGCGTCGCTGCTGGCGCAGAACGGCTTCTACGCCGAGCTGTACAACAGCCAGTTTGAAGTATAAGTGAGGAGTTAGGAGTTAGGAGTGAGGAGTATTTATGCTTCTCACTCCTAATGCCTCGCTTTCCTCACTTTCCGGTCCGTCGGCGATACGTGAGACTGCCCTGTACAAAGCCATATTTAACGCGCGATACGCCGTTTGACAACATTGATGCACTATAATAAAGCGCAAAGACGCCGTATCCGGCGTTATGAACACATCAAACCGGAAGGACTGTTGAGTATGAAGCGCGTTTACAACTTTGCGGCAGGCCCGTCCATGTTGCCCCGGGAGGCGCTGGAGCAGGCCGCGCGGGAGATGCTCGATTTCGGCGGCACCGGCATGTGCGCGATGGAGATGAGCCATAGGTCCAAGCAGTACCAGGCCATATTCGACGAAACCGAGGCGCTGCTGCGCGAGCTGATGCACATTCCGGACACCTATTCGGTGCTGTTTCTGCAGGGCGGCGCCACCGGCCAGTTCGCGGCCATCCCGATGAACCTGATGACCGGCAGCGGCACCGCCGACTACGTGGACAGCGGCAACTTCGCCCACGGCGCCATGGTGGAGGCCAAGAAGTACGGCAGCGTGAGCGTGGTGGCCTCGTCGAAGGACGACGGCTACGCCTACATCCCGGCGCTGGACCCCGCCGCCTTCAACCCGAACGCGGATTACTTCTACATCACCACCAACAACACGATCTTCGGCACCCGCTATTCGGCCCTGCCCGAGACCGGCAACGTGCCTCTGGTGGCCGACATGTCCTCCAACATACTCAGCGAGGTGTTTGACATCAACCGCTTCGGCGTGGCCTACGCCGGCGCGCAGAAGAACGTGGGCCCTGCGGGCCTGACCATCGTGATCGTGCGCCGCGACCTGCTGGGCCGGGCCATGCCCAACACCCCGAAGATCATGGACTGGACGCTGATGACCGACAAGGGCAGCATGCTGAACACCCCGCCGACCTACGCGATCTACATGGCGGGCCTGTGCATGAAGTGGCTGAAGAAGCAGGGCGGCGTCGAGGGCATCGAAAAGGTGAACATCGCCAAGGCCAAGCTGCTGTACGACGCGCTGGACGACAGCGATTTCTACATCGCCAAGGCCCGGCCCGAGTCCCGCAGCCGCATGAACGTCACCTTCACCACCCCCAGCCCCGAGCTGGACGCCGAGTTCGTCAAGGCCGCCGCGGCCCAGGACATGGTGAGCCTGAAGGGCCACCGCCTGGTGGGCGGCATCCGCGCCAGCATCTACAACGCCATGCCCGTCGAAGGCGTGGAAAAGCTGGTCAAGTTCATGAAGGAATTCGAGGTGCGCAATAAATGATCAACATCCAGAAGCTGAATTCCATCTCCCCGGTGTACCACGGCATACTGCCCGACGCCGAATACAACGTCTCCTATGAAGTGGAGAACCCGGACGCCATACTGGTGCGCAGCGCCAGCCTGCACGACATGGCCATCAACGACAACCTGCTGTGCGTGGGCCGCGCCGGCGCGGGCGTGAACAACATCCCGCTGGAGAAGATGGCCGAGCATGGCGTGGTGGTGTTCAACAGCCCCGGCGCCAACGCCAACGCGGTCAAGGAGCTGGTGCTGGCGGGCCTGCTGCTGGCCAGCCGCAAGATCGCGGACGGCATCGAGTGGTGCAAGGGCCTGACCCCCGGCGAGCAGTCCGTTGAAAAGCAGGTGGAGGCCGGCAAGAAGCAGTTCATCGGCCCCGAGCTTTCCGGCAAGGTGCTGGGCGTCATCGGCCTGGGCGCCATCGGCCTGCAGGTGGCCAACGCCGGCGTGGCGCTGGGCATGAACGTGCTGGGCTACGACCCCTATATCTCCGTGGACAACGCCTGGCGGCTGTCCCGCTCCGTCACCCACGCCATGAGCCTGGACGAGGTCATCGAGAAGAGCGACTACATCACGCTGCACGTGCCGCTGACCGACGGCAACCGCGGCATGATCGACGCCGGGGCCATCTCCCGCATGAAGAACACCGCGGCGCTGTTGAACTTCGCCCGCGGCCCGCTGGTGAACGTGGCCGACGTGAAGGAGGCGCTGGAGCAGGGCCAGCTGCGCGTGTACGTCACCGACTTCCCGGAGGAGCGGCTGATCGGCGCGCGGAACGTGATCGTCACGCCCCACCTGGGCGCTTCCACGCCGGAGAGCGAGGACAACTGCGTGCGCATGGTGGCCAGGCAGATAAATGACTTCATCAAGTACGGCAGCATCGTCAACAGCGTGAACTACCCCAACACCCCGCTGGCCAAGCCGGCGATCCCCCGCATCACCATACTGCACAAGAACGTGCCCAACGTGATCGGCGCGATCACCCAGATCATCTCCGGCGAGGGCCTGAATATCGAGAACATGGTGAACCAGTCCCGCGGGGCCTACGCCTACACGGTGCTGGACGTGGACGCCAAGCCCAGCGCCCTGACCCGCGAAAAGCTGCAGGCGCTGGAGACGGTGTACCGCACGCGGCTGCTGATGCCGTGACTGAGTGAGTTAGGAGTGAGGAGTTAGGAGTGAGGAGTATTGGAGTGTTTTTCATACTCCTCACTCCTCATTTCTCACTCCTCACTGTTTGGAGGGTTTGATATGAACAACGCATTACATACTGCCGACATTCTGCTGCCCCGCCCGGGCGTCGATCTGACGAAGTGGGCGGTGGTGGCCTGCGACCAGTTCACGGCGCAGCCGGAATACTGGGAGAGGGCCGAGGCGCTGGTGGGGGAGGCGCCCTCGGCGCTGCGGCTGATCCTTCCGGAGGCGTGGCTTTCCGAAAGCGCGGGCCGGGTGCCCGCCATTCACCGGGCCATGGCCGATTACCTGGCCGGCGGCGTGCTGGAAACGGCAGTGAAGGATGGCTTCGTGCTCACCGAGCGCGTGACGGCGGCGGGCGTGCGGCCCGGGCTGGTGGTCGCGCTGGACCTGGAGGCCTATGACTTCACGCCCGGCAGCCGCAGCCTGATCCGCGCCACCGAGGGCAC
>JAFYBB010000403.1 GCA_017540445.1 Clostridia bacterium
AGTGAGGAGTGAGGAGTTGTGGTTGAAATCCTGACGGATTTCTTCAATTTATGGGGAACGTGAGTCACTTGGGGACAGGTTCCTACTGACTCACTTTGGGCGTCTGATATGGGGAACGGATTGCCACGTCGCTTCGCTCCTCGCAATGACATGCAAGAGGTCGCCACCCCCTGTCCTGTCACTGCGAGAAGGCCCCGACGCAGGCGGTATGAGCACCCGAGCGAAGCGAGGGATGAGCCTGCAAGCGCAGCCCATGAGCGGCCTGAAAGGCCTGAGCCTGCAAGCGCAGCGAAGCAAGACGCAGGCGAAACCCGCGCTTACCGAAGGCAGTAGCGCGGGGCGGTATGAGCGCCCGAGCGAAGCGAGGGCTGAGCCTGCAAGCGCAGCCCATGAGCGGCCTGAAAGGCCTGAGCCTGCAAGCGCAGCGAAGCAAGACGCAGGCGAAACCCGCGCTTGCCGAAGGCAGTAGCGCGGGGCGGCAAGCGACGTGGCAATCCGGCCCCCGGCATACGATTGCGCACAATCGAATGAGTCAACAGGAACCTGTCCCCGAGTGACTCACCACTCTCCACTCTCCACTCTCACTTCCCCATCTCCACCCCCGCCAGCTGGGCGCTGCCCGGGCCGCGATAGGTCAGGTAGATGGCCTGCACGCCGTCGGGGATGGCGATGTCGGCGGCGTAGTCGGTCCACAGGTTGGTAAAGCGCACCGGGATGCTGCCCAGCACCGGGCCGTCCCATTGCGTCTTCACCTCAAACCGGCCCCCGGCGTAGCCGCGCACGCGGATGCCCACGCGCTTCACGCCCCGGCAGTCGAAGTACTTGAAGCCGCAGGTGGCGGACTCGGTCATGTTGGCGATGTAGCCCGGCTCCTCGTCGCCGTCGCGGCCGTCCTGGGTGATCTTCGGGAAGCACCCGTCCATCCAGAAGCCGTTGCCGCCGGAGCCGCCGGTGTACACGCTCTCTTTATCGGTGAACAGGTTGCAGGCGATGTAGGCCGGGTAGTATCCCTCCCCCTTCAGCGGCCCGCCGTTCAGGCCGCAGGAGGTCATCTCCGCCTGGGCGATGCGTCCGTCCGGCGCGAACCGAACCGGCTCGGCCATGCCCTGGCGGCTGTAGTTGGTGCCGTCGGTGTGGCGGTGATAGAATATGTAGCGCTTCCCCTTGACCTCCACCAGCCCGCCGTGGTTGTTGGCCCCGTAGTACATGGGTTTGTTCGCCGGCTTGTAGGTGTCGATGTGCATGTCGCAGTTGCTGACCACCACGCCGCCGTAGGTGAAGGGCCCCTCGGGCCGCGGGGCGGTGGCGTAGCACAGCTCGTGCATCACCACCGACGAATACACGAAGTAGTACCGCCCGTCAAATTTGCGGATCGACGACGCCTCGAAGAACTCGTGCCCCGCCCACTGGGTGCCCTTCGCGTAGGGCGCGCTGGGCATGATGGTCACCGGGCCGTTCACCACGGTGAGCATGTCCGGCCCCAGCACGGTCATCATCGGGCCGGTGCGGCTCTCGTCCCAGGGCCCGCAGAAGCCGGTGTACATGTAGGTCAGATCGCCCTCGGTCAGCACGCCGGGGTCGAACTGGGGCTCGTCCCCTTCCCGCTCCCCCAGCCGAACGCCGTCCGGCCAGCGCACGTTGCCCAGGTACTCGTACTTGCCCGCCGGTTTGTCGCACACCGCCACCGACACGTACCCCTTGTTGCTGAGCACATAGTACAGATAGTACCGCCCGTCCGGCCCCCGGGTGACGTCCGGCGCGAACAGGCAGCCCTCGCCGTCCGGGTTGTCCGGGTCGTCGGTCTTCTTGAAGATCACGCCCTCGTACCGCCAGTCCGCCAGATTTTCCTCCGGCGCGGACCAGCACACGTAGTCGTTCAGGCAGTAGGTCTGCCCGCGGAACCGGTCGTGGCTCCCGTACACGTATACCCGCCCCTCGAACACATGGGGCTCCCCGTCCGGCGTGTACTCCCAGCTGGGGAGATAGGGGTTGAATGCCTGCATGATGATACCCTCCTATTCTTCAAACAGTCTCGCCGCCTGCTTCATCCGCTCGGCGATCTGGACGCCAAACGGGCAGCGGGGCTCGCAGCTTTTGCAGCCCACGCAGTCGGCGGCGGTTGGGCCCAGGTTGCGGTAGTGCTCCCGAAGGCTCTGGGGAATATCATTCTGCTGCAGCGCCAGGTCGTACAGCTTGTTGACCATGGCGATGTCGATGTTCACCGGACAGGGCTTGCAGTGCCCGCAGTAGGTGCACTGGCCGCGATAGGAATGCAGCGGCGCGCCGGCCAGCACCGAGGCGTAGTCCCGGGCGTCGGCGTCGGCCCCCTCGTAGGCCACGGCGGCGTCCACCTGGTCGGGGGTGTCGTAGCCGCACAGCACCGAGGCCACGCCGGGCCGGGTCAGCGCGTAGTGGATCAGCTGCACCGGCGTGAACGCCGCGCCGAAGGGCGAGCGCTTCGCGTCGAACAGCGCGCCGCCGAAGAAGCCCTTCATCACCGTGATGCCCACGTCCCGCGCCTCGCACAGCCGATACAGCGCCGCCCGCTGGGGGTCGATGCCGCTGAAGTCGCCGTCATAGCCGCCGAACATCTCCTCTAAGTTGTCGGTGGCGGGCCGCATGTCGAACGCCGGGTTGATGCTGAACAGGATCATCTCCACCAGCCCAGCCTCCACGGCGCGAATGGCCATGCGCGGGTTGTGGGTGCTCATGCCCACGTGACGGATCACGCCCGCCTCCCGCAATTGATGCACGTATTCGATGAACGGCCCGCTCATGGCGGCCTGCCAGTCGGCCTCGGTGTCCACGTAGTGGATCATGCCCAGGTCGATGTACCCGCCGCCGATGCGCGCCACGAGGTCCTCAAAGGCGGGCTTCACGAACGCCATGTCCCGGCTGCGCACGTACTGGCCGCCCTGCCAGGTCGAGCCGATGTGCCCCTGCACGAACCACTCCCCGCGGCAGTCGGCGATGGCCGCGCCGATGATGTCCCGGGACTTGGGGTCCGGCATCCAGCAGTCGATGATGTTGATGCCCGCCGCGTGGGCGTGCTTGATCAGCGCGATGGAATCGGCCTCCGGGTGGCGCTCCAGCCACTCCCCGCCGAACCCCACCTCGCTGACCATCAGCCCGGTCCTTCCCAGCCTGCGATAATTCATGTGCTTTCCCTCCTTCTGATCGTTAGTCCGACACTCCACACTCCACTCTCCACACTCCACACTCTCTCCACTCTCCACTCTCATTCCTCGTCGTATTCCCCGTACTCACACCCCACGTGGGTACACTCGATCTCGTCCACGAGCTTCAGCCCCTCGCCCTCCCGGTCGTACAGCTTCACCAGGCCCCATCCGGTGCCGCCGTTCCACAGCCGGTTGTGGCGCTTGGAGCCGTCCGGGGCCTCGTAGTTCACCAGCAGCATCTCGGCCTTGCGGCAGCGGATCTCGGTCTCCATCGCGGCGTGGAGGTTCTCCTGCCGCACGCGCCAGACGACCTCCTCCGGGCCCTCCTCGAACGAAAATTCGGTCTTCACATTCAGCCACACGTGGGAGAAGTTGAAGTCGTAGGCCTTGCCCTCGTACCAGAACGCGCCCAGCAGCCGCCTATCCAGCGGCACAAAGTACACCTTGGGCCGCCCGCCGCCGATGTCAAAGGCGCTGTCCAAAAGCCGCCTGCCGGTCAGCCGGCTTCTCAGGCAGCTGGAGGCCAGCCACACCCAGGGGCTGGTGAAGTCGCGGCCCCAGTTCTTGTCCGCGTAGCCGAAGCACTTCTGCGGCGTCACCGTGTAGCGCCGACCGTTGTACTCGATCCAGCCCGCGTAGTCGGTCTTCATGCCCTCGGCGTGCCAGTACATGGCGAAGGCCTCGGCGTCCCGCAGCGGGCGGCTGGCCCCGTAGCCCACGTTGAAGGCGATCCGCTTTTGAAGCGTCAGCGCCCAGCGCAGGCTGCCGGCGTCGCACATCCACTCCGGATGCGCCGCGGCATCCTCCGGCGACACGGTCACGCTCCCCCGCAGCGCCTCCTCCCCGGCCAGGCAGTCCCCCGCCTCGATCCGGTACGGGGCCTCCGCGTGCAGCACCACGTCATTCCACCCGAAGAACCGGTGCAGCTGGCAGTGGTCCTCGCCCCAGCACCCGGCCTTCACCATCAGATAGGAGGGCCGCCGCCCCGCCGCCCGGTTCTGAGGCAGCTGCCCCAGCACCGGCGCGTCCCCGCCCAGGGCCGGGTTGCACAGGAAGAACTCGATGAAAAACGCCTTGTCCTCCCCCGTCTGCGCGTCCTGCGCGGTGAAGGAATGCCACCACCAATCGTACCCCCTGTGCCGCAGCGGCCCGTGCAGCATGCAGGCGTTGCGCGTAATGTCGTGGTGATTGAACACACCCTCGCCCCCTTTACGCCCTCCATTCTACCACACACCCGCCCCGGCTTCAACCGATGCGCAAAAAAAGAGGCTCTTCACGGAAACTTGTGGGATACGGACTCCTTCCGTCTCGGCTACGCCGAGCC
>JAFYBB010000404.1 GCA_017540445.1 Clostridia bacterium
CTTCCGTTTTGCAAAAAGACGCCTCCGAGGAGGCGTCTTTCGCGTTTGGATGTTGTCTGCGTCCCGCCGAAGCATGGCGCGGGCTGTGAAGAAGACTCAGCGCTTGTTGCTCTTCTTCCAGATGCCCATCTTCTCGGCGCTGGCGATCAGCTCATCGCGGAACTGGGGATGCGCGATGGAGATGATGGCGGCGGCGCGCTGCCAGGTGGACATACCCTTCAGGTTGATCATGCCGTACTCGGTGACCAGATAGTGGATGGTGGAACGCGGGTCGGTCACGATGGAGCCGTTGGTCAGGGTGGGGACGATGCGGCTCTTCAGGGAGCCGTCCTTGCCCTTCATGGCGGAGGACATGCAGATGAAGCTCTTGCCGCCCTTGGAGAGGTAGGCGCCCAGCACGAAGTCCAGCTGACCGCCGGTACCGGAGATCTGCTTCACACCGGCGGACTCGGCGTTGACCTGGCCGAAGAGGTCGAGGTCCACGATGTTGTTGATGGAGATGAAGTTGTCCAGAGAAGCCACGACATGCACGTCGTTGGTGTAGTCCACGGGAGCGCCGACCACGTCGGGGTTCATGTCCACGTAGTCATACAGCTTCTTGGTGCCGGCGGCGAAGGCGAAGACCTGACGACCGGGGTCGAGGGTCTTGTTCTTGCCCGTGATCTTGCCGGCCTGGGCGATGTCCACGAAGGCGTCCACGTACATCTCGGTGTGCACACCCAGATCCTTCAGGTCGGACTCGGCGATCAGGGCGCCGACGGTGTTGGGCATACCGCCGATACCCAGCTGCAGGCAGGCGCCGTTGGGGATCTCAGGCACGATCAGGTTGGCGACGGCGCGGTCCACATCGGTGGCGGGGGCGCTGCCCAGCTCGGGGATGGCGGGGTTGTCGCCTTCGACGACCATGTCCACATCCTGGATGTTGATCTCGGTCTTGTACAGGCCGTAGCAACGGGGCAGGTTGGTGTTGACCTCGACGATGATGGTCTTGGCCTTCTGGCACATATCATAGAGGTGAGAGGGAGCGATGGAGAAGGAGAAGTTGCCGTGCTTGTCCATCGGGGGAACCTGCATCATGACCACATCGACGTCGATGTTCTCACGATAGAAGCGGGGCAGCTCGGAATAACGCATGGGGTTGAAGTAGCCCATGCCCTTGGCGATGATCTTGCGATCCACGCCGGAGCAGTGCCAGGAGTTCCAGCTGAAATGCTCGGGGGCGTCGTCCGCCTTGGCGATCTCGGGCATCCACATGGTGACGCCGCCGCGCACCTTCACGTCCTCCAGCTCATCCTTGCGGGCGGCCAGGGCCTTGTCCAGGGCCACGGGATGGTTGGTGCACCAGGAATAGTCCACCCAATCACCGGACTTAACGACCTTCACAGCCTCCTCGGCCGTGGTCAGCTTGCTCTCATAAAGCTTCTGAAAATCCATTGAACGCTCCTTTTCTGCCGAACGGGGCAGGTTCGGCTGATGAATTTTTATCACATGGGTGGGTCAAATGACTGCGTCCCATGTGCCCGCACGCGCAGGAGTGGGGCCGGGGACGCGCACCGGGACCCGGCGGCGCTTTTTGCAGTCATTCAACACCGCGGGGCGGTACAGGAGAGTCCGTCCGCTCCGCGGCCTGGGTTATTTGCGTAAAGGGATCAGGCTTGTCCGATCAGAAACTCAGCACTTCTCGAACACGGTGGCAACGCCCATGCCGCCGCCGATGCAGAGGGTAGCCAGGCCCTTCTTGGCCTCGGGGCGCTTGGCCATCTCGTGGATCAGGGTGACGATGATGCGCGCGCCGGAAGCGCCGACGGGGTGACCGACAGCGATGGCGCCGCCGTTGACGTTGACCTTGTCCATGTCGAAGTGCAGCTCGCGGGCGACAGCGATGGACTGGGCGGCAAAGGCCTCGTTGGCCTCGACCAGGTCGATGTCCTCGATGGTGACGCCGGCCTTGGCCATGGCCTCACGGGAGGCGGGCACCGGGCCCACGCCCATGATCTTGGGATCCACGCCGCCGTGGCCCCAGCCGATCAGCTTCGCCATGGGCTTCAGGCCGTACTTCTCGACGGCTTCGCCGGAGGCCAGCAGGATGGCGGCAGCGCCGTCGTTGATGCCGGAAGCCTGGCCGGCGGTGACGCGCTGGACATGCTTGCGGGTGTCGGCCTCGTGAACCTCGGTGGGCTCGAAGGTGTGGACGATCTCATCCTCCACGCCGACGGGGCCGGCGGGGAAGGCGCCCTTCAGCTTGGCCAGGCTCTCGACGGTGACGCCGGCCTTGGGGAACTCGTCCTTCTTGAACTCGACGATCTGCTTCTTGACCTTGACGGGAACGGGAACGATCTCGTCGTCGAAGCGGCCGCAGGCCTGGGCGGCCTCAGCCTTCTGCTGAGAGGAAGCGCCGAACGCATCCAGCTCCTCGCGGGTGATGCCCCACACGTCGCAGATGTTCTCGGCAGTGGTGCCCATGTGATAGTTGTTGTAAGCGTCCCACAGGCCGTCCTTGATCATGGTGTCAACGACCTTCTTGTCGCCCATGCGGGCGCCCCAGCGCTCATTGGGCAGGGCGTAGGGAGCGGCGCTCATGTTCTCGGTACCGCCGCAGACGACGACCTCGGCGTCCCCGGCGCGGATGGCGCGGGCGCCCTCGATGACGCTCTTCATGCCGGAGCCGCAGACCATGCCGACGGTGTAGGCGGGAACGCTGTAGGGCAGGCCGGCCTTCACGCCAACCTGACGGGCCGGGTTCTGGCCCTGGGCAGCGGTCAAAATGCAGCCGAACATCAGTTCGTCCACCTGCTCGGGCTTGACGCCGGCGCGGTTCAGGACTTCCTTCACCACGATCGCGCCCAGCTCAGGAGCCGGAACGTCCTTCAGGGAACCGCCAAAGGAGCCAACGGCGGTACGGCAGCAATTGACCAGATAAACATCTCTCATGACAATCAACCTCCAAGTTTGCCCTGGTGCAGGGCAGAATTTAAGTAATCTGCGCTAGGATGGAGTATATACCATTTTGTGATAAAAATCAAGCGTCGGAGGGGCAGATTGTACAATTTTGTTCACCCTTTCCAAAAATCACCCCCTTCTGTCTATCAGACCGCGAGGCCGACCGGGTCAAACAGGAGAAATTTGAA
>JAFYBB010000003.1 GCA_017540445.1 Clostridia bacterium
CGCCCGGAAAACAGTCCAGTGGACTGTTTTCAGCGAGGCTGGGCCCGTCCGTGCGCGATGGGACCCAATGCGTCAGCATTGGGCGCGCGCGTTTGGTAGGCCCCTGGGAGAGGTGCCCGAAGGGCGGAGAGGGGGATATCCAATCCCACAAGTTTTCGTGATGAGCCCTGCAGTCTACAGCGCGCGGTCGCACAGCCCCAGCGCCGCGGCGATGACCTGGTCCATGTCGTAGTACTTGTACTCGCCCAGACGGCCGCCGAAGACCACGTTCGTCTCCCTGTCCGCCAGCGCCCTGTAGGCCCGGTACAGCGCGCCGTTCTTCTCGTCGTTGACCGGGTAGTAGGGCTCGTCCCCCGGCTTCCACTCGCTGCTGTACTCGCGGCTGATGACGGTCTTGGGCAGGTCGTTTCCCTCGGCGTCCTTGCCGAACTCGAACCACTTGTGCTCGATGATGCGGGTCCAGGGCGTCTCCCGGTCGGTGTAGTTGACGGCGGCGTTGCCCTGGAAGTTGGGCATGTCCATTAGCTCGGTCTCAAACCGCACGGAGCGGTACTCCAGCGCGCCCAGGCTGTAGTCGAAGTAGGCGTCGATGGGGCCGGTGTAGATCACGCGGTCCGCCAGCGCGTCCAGCGCGGCCTTGTCCTTCAGATAGTCGCAGTTCAGGCGCACCTCGATGCCCTTCAGCAGGTTCGCCACCAGGCCGGTGTAGCCGCCGATCGGTATGCCCTGGTACAGCGCGTTGAAGTAGTTGTTGTCAAAGGTCAGGCGCACGGGCAGGCGCTTGATGATGAACGCCGGCAGATCGCGGCAGTCCCTGCCCCACTGCTTTTCGGTGTAGCCCTTCACCAGCTTCTCGAAGATGTCCCGGCCCACCAGGCTGATGGCCTGCTCCTCCAAATTCCGGGGCTCGCCGGTGATCTCCCGGCGCTGCTCGTCGATCTTCGCCGCGGCCTCTTCCGGCGTCACGACGCCCCACATCTTGTTGAAGGTGTACATGTTGAAGGGCAGCGAGTACAGCTCGCCCTTGTAATTGGCCACCGGGGCGTTGGTGAAGCGGTTGAAGGTGGCGAAGCGGTTCACATAGTCCCACACGGCCCGGTTGTTGGTGTGGAAGATGTGCGCGCCGTAGCGATGCACGTGGATGCCCTCCACGTCCTCGGTATAGACGTTGCCCGCGATGTTCGGCCGCCTGTCGATCACAAGGACCTTCTTCCCCGCGTCCGTGGCCTGGCGGGCGAACGTCGCGCCGAACAGGCCGCTGCCGACGATCAGATAGTCGTACTTCATTTCGCTTCTCCTCTTTCTCTTGGATGATTCAGCCTGAACCGGATGTCGTTGGTGACGTCCCGGCGCAGATAGGTCAGGTGATCCACGAGCGTGTAGTCGGTGCTGACCACCGGCACGCGGACCGCCCTCAGCCGGTTGTGGCGGACCCACACGTTCATGAGCCGCTCCGACAGAAAGCCGTAGAGCCGCTTGCGGTAGTCGCTCTCCCCCGTCAGGTCCACGCCCTTCTCCATCTCAAACAGTATCGGGAACAGCCACGCGCAATACGCGTCGAACCGCTGGCCGCTGCAGAACATCATGTTGTACTGGCTGGCGCGGTTTCCGGCGAAGAACGCGTCGAAATTGCCCAGATAGTCCGGGCAGAGCGCCTCCACGGTGCGCCGCAGCAGCTCGAAGTGTTCGGGCGCGCAGCAGTCCATCAGCAGCTGCTCCCGGGCGCTGACGTGGTAGAGCGCCGGGCGGGCCACCACGATGTCCGCATCCTTCAGCAGGCCGCAGAGCGCCTCGTAGCCGAGTATGTCCCGCGGGCGGCTGCTGAGGGATCGGCGGCCAAAGTAGCGCCGGTAGTGCACGAGGCCCTTGAAGGGCGCGTCCACGTTCTTCCAGATCCAGTACAACGCGGTCAGCTCGCAGTAGTTCGCGTTCCTGGCGCTGATGTTGTCGCCGGTGTTGTCCCGTATGTAGCCCGGGAAGTCCTCCTGCGCGCCGCCCACCTGGATCGGCTGGTAGCCGATCAGCTTCGGCAGGGCGACGTCCTTGTGGCTGACGATGTAGATCATGCCCCGCCACCGCCCTTCTCCGGCTGCGCGCCGGAAGCGCCGTAAAGGGCCAGGAACGCCGCGACGGTGTCCTCTATGGCAAACCCCGCCCGCTTCACGGCCTGAAGGCCCTGCCTCCGGTCAATTTGCGCCCCGGCGACGTCCAGGGCGCGCCGGGCCCACAGCTCGACCGCGCCCTCGTCGGTGGGCAGGAACCAGGCGCTGTCGGTCAGCTTCGCCTGGCGGGTCACGGCGTCGGAGAAGATCACCGGCAGGCCCGCGGCCTGCGCCTCCACGCCCACCACCGGCAGGCCCTCGAAGCGGGAGGGCAGCAGGAACAGGTCCATCGCCTGCATCAGCGCGCCCACGTCGTAGCTGGCGCCGTAGAAGATCACGTCGTCCAGCAGCCCCAGCTCCCCGGCCAGCGCCCGCGTCCCGTCGAACAGCGGGCCCTCGCCCACCATCAGCAGCCGGGCCCCCGGCACGCGCGCGCGGATGGCCGAAAAGGCCCTGAGCAGGTATTCATGGTTCTTCTGCCAGGCGAAGCGGCCCACGTGGCCCACCACGAAGGCGTCCTCCAGCCCCAGCTCGCTCCGCACCCGCGCGCGGGTCTGGGAGTCGAAGGCGAAGCGGTCCAGGTCCACGCCGTTGTTGACCTGTACGACGCGGCCGGCATCCAGGTTCGGGTACATCCACCGGGCGGCCCTGTCGGAGCAGGCCACAAAGTCGGTGGCGCAGCGCTTCAGCGCGCGCCGCGTCAGCGCGTGCAGCGCCCCCTTCGCCCGGCGCAGCCGTCCGTCGATGCCGGCGGCGTGGGAGTGCAGTATGATCTTCTTCACCCCGGCGCGCCTGGCCGCCTTCGCGAAGATCAGCAGCAGATAGGCCAGGTCCCCGTGGATGTGGGCGCAGTCGTAGCCGCCGGAGCGCAGCAGCTTCAGCGTGTTCCGGTAGTAGGCGGCGGGCCTTGCGAGCAGGCCGCCCTCCGTGCCGATGTAGTACACGTCGCTGCCCAGCGCGTTCAGCGCGCGCGCGTTGTCCGGGTTCTCGAATTTCGCGATGCCGGCCAGGTCCAGCTTCAGGCCCTGGGGCGCGTGGCGGATCACGCTGGTGACCAGGGCGTACACGCCGCCCAGGCCTACGTCATCCACGTTGATTTCCAGCACTTTCATCATTGACCGCCCCCGTGCTTGTCCGCGTCGTCGACGTACTCGATCTCAGGCCGAAAGGACAGGCCCTGAAGCGTGCCGCCGACAATCACGCCGATGCGCCTGAGCCGGTGGCTCGGGGCCCTGGTCAGCACCCGCAGTATGTGCAGCGGCGTTCTGAGCACAAGCCGCATGAAGCCCCTCAGGCCCTCCCGCCGGTACACGTACACCTCGTTGCGGTAGGCGTAGCGGTAGCGCTCGATGCGCGAGACCTCGTCGGTCGATATGTTGCCGCCGTTGTTCGTCGGGCACTTGTGCACGGTCACGCTGTCCGTGATCACGTAGCAGGGATAGCGCCGCGAGATCCGGCGGGTGTACTCCAGGTCGTCGGCCCATATGAAGAACGCGCCGATGGGCAGCCCGACCCGGCGCACCACGCCGGAAGGCACCAGCAGCGACACGAACGTGGCCGCGCCGCAGGGGATGCGCCGGGGCGCGTAGTCGGCGATGTTGTTCATCTTCAGGTCGCGCTGCCGGTTCATCAGGCACGCTCTGCCGTCCGTCCACAGCGCCCTTCCCGACAGGAAGCCGAATTCGCCCAGCGCCCGCGCCGCGTCCATCAGCGCGCTCAGAGCCGACGGCTCTGGCATGGAGTCGTCGTCCATGACCCACAGGTAGTCATACCCCAGCTCCACCGCCCGGCGCATGCCAAACTGAAAGCCGCCCGCGCCCCCCAGGTTGCGGCCGGTGTTCTCATAGCGAATTGCGCCGCTGTCGATCAGCGGCGCAAGCGCTTCCCCGGTGCCGTCGGTACTGGCGTTGTCGATCACCAGTATGTCCGGCGGGTCGGGGCGCTGGCGCTGCAGGCACTCGATGCACTCGGCCAGCAGCGCCCTGCGGTTGTAGGTCACCACGATCGCGGCCACGCCGTTATTCAAGCTCACCGCTCCTCATGAAAACTTTCGTATGCCGGAAAGGCCCCACCGGACGGTGTTCAGCAGCGCGGCCGCCACGCCCTCCCGAAGGTAGCTCCGGTAGAAGCGGTACTGCTTGGCCACCAGCTTCAGCTTGTTGCCGGTGGTGCTGCCCGACAGCACGCGATACCGCGCCAGTATCTGGGGATTGCCGCAGGCCTTTCCCTCCAGCGCGACGATGTCGTACCAGTAGGCATAGTCGTCCCGTATCGATTTGAACTCCTCGTGGAGCATGATCTTTCCGTGCTTTCGGGAATCGTACAGGCCGGTCAGGCAGCCGATGCGGTTCATCACCCGCATGTCCCTGGGGGTGATCACCGGCATCGGCACCGTGGGCCGCAGTATCTCATTGGACTGCTCGTCGATGCGGCGGTAGCCGCTGCACACGCACACAGCGCCGCACTTGCGCATAAAGCCCAGCTGCGCCTCGAGGAACGTGGGCTCCCAGATGTCGTCCGCGTCCAACAGCGCGATGTAGCGCCCCTGGGCGGCGCGCATCGCCGCGTTGCGCGCGCAGGCGGTGCCGGCGTTCTCCTGGCGAATCAGCCGGATCCGCCCGTCGGACGCCGCGTAGCGCGCCACGATGTCGGCGGAGCGATCCACCGAGCCGTCGTCCACAACCAGCATTTCCCAATTCGGATAGGTCTGCCGCTGAACCGACTCGATCGTCTCAGCGACAAACCTGTCCGCGTTGTAGCACGGCGTAATGATGGATACCAGTCCGTCGATCACAGCTGCTGTCTCCTTACCGCGCCGCGCGAAGCGGCGGCGTTGATTCCCCCGTATGCCGTATGATCAGAGCTTCATGCATTCCACGGCGGCGCGCTCGATGGGCAGGCCCGCGGTGTAGCGCGCGATGAACGCGTTGAAGCTGTCCACGTCGGCCTGTTCGGGCGCCACGCAGTCGCCCAGCTTGCCGGCGAATATCCTGTCTGCGAGGTAGGCCTCCAGCGTCTCGCCGTCCCTGCGGTCGGCCATGTAGCCCGCCAGCAGCGCGATGCCCCACGCGCCGCCCTCGCCGGCGGTCTCCATCACGGCCACGGGCACGTTCATCGCCGCGGCCATGATCCGCTGGCCCACGCCCTTGGTCTTGAACAGCCCGCCGTGGCCCAAAATCTGGTCCACCTGCACGCGCTCCTCGTCCAGCAGTATGTTCAGGCCGATCTTCAGCGACGCCAGCGCCGAATACAGGTGCGCGCGCATGAAGTTGGCCAGCGTGAAGCGGCTCTCGGGCGTGCGCGCGAACAGCGGGCGGCCCTCCTCGAAGCCGGTGATGTGCTCGCCGGAGAAGTAGTTGTAGGCCAGCAGGTCGCCGCAATCGGCGTCGGCCTCCAGGGCCTTGCGGTACAGCGTGCCGTACAGCTGGCCCGCGTCCGCCTTCAGGCCCATGGTCTCGGCGAATTCGCCGAACAGCTTCACCCAGGCGTTCAGGTCGCTGGTGCAGTTGTTGCAGTGCACCATGGCCACCGGCTTGCCGGTGGGCGTGGTGACCATGTCGATCTCCGGGTGCACCTTTGACAGCGCCTTCTCCAGCACGATCATCGCGAACACCGACGTGCCCGCGCTGACGTTGCCGGTGCGCGGGGCCACGCTGTTGGTGGCCACCATGCCGGTGCCCGCGTCGCCCTCGGGCGGGCACAGCGGCACGCCGCTCTGCAGCCTGCCGCTGGGGTCCAGCAGCTTCGCCCCCGCCTCGGTGAGCTTCCCGGCGGCGTCGCCCGCCATCAGCACCCGGGGCAGTATGTCGCGCAGCTTCCAGGCAAAGCCCCTGTCGGCGATCAGGGCATCAAACAGGTCTATCATATGCGCGTCGTAATCGTTGACGGTGCTGTCGATCGGGAACATGCCGGACGCCTCGCCGATGCCCAGCACCTTCTCGCCGGTCAGCATCCAGTGCACATAGCCCGCCAGCGTGGTCAAAAAGCGAATCTGCGGCACATGTTCCTCGCCGTTGAGTATCGCCTGGTACAGGTGGGCGATGCTCCAGCGCTGGGGGATGTTGAAGTTCAGCTTCGCGGTCAGGGCCTCGGAGGCCTCGCCGGTGATGGTGTTGCGCCAGGTGCGGAAGGCCGCCAGCTGCCTGCCCTCGCCGTCGAAGGGGATGTAGCCGTGCATCATGGCGCTGAAGCCGATGGCGGAAAGCCGGGTCAATTCGGCGCCGTAGCGCGCCCGGACGTCCCCGGCCATTTTCGCGTAGCAGTCCTGAAGGCCCGCCCACACGTCCTTCATGTCGTAGGTCCAGATGTTGTTCACCAGCTGGTTCTCCCACTCGTGATCGCCCTGGGCGATGGGATTGCCCGCCGGGTCGATCAGCACCGCCTTGATGCGCGTCGAGCCAAACTCCACGCCCAGCCGGGCCTGCCCGTTCTCGATGATGCCGCGGATTTCATTCGTGTTCAATTGAAACGCCCTCCTCGTGGATTGTTTTCTATAAAGATACCGCGTATCCCCGCCGCCGTCAGCGGTCGGCGAGGCGCAGTATGGCTTCGATGTCCTGTACGGTCATGTGGAACACGCCGCCGGTGGTGCCGTCGGGGTTCGTCTTCTTCGTGCCCGCGGCCAGCGCCGGAATGTCCTCGCTGCGCGCGCCCAGCTCCTTCAGCGTCAGCGGCATGCCGATCTCCCTGAGGAACGCCTCGTGAGCCTCGATGCCGCGCAGGGCGGTCTCCTCCGGCCGCTCGAAGTTCATCTCGCAGCCGTACACGCGCACGGCGAACTGGGCAAAGCGCATCACGTTCCTGTGCATGTGATAGCGCATCCAGGCCGGGAACACCACGGCCAGGCCCGCGCCGTGGGCCACGTCGTACAGCGCCGACAGCTCGTGCTCGATCTGGTGGCTGCCGAAGTCCTGCACGCGCCCCACGCCCAGCGTGTCGTTGTGTGCGATGGTGCTCGCCCACATCAGCTGCGCCTGGGCCTCGTAGTCGTCGGGATGCTTCACGGCGATGCGGGCCGCGCGGATCACCGCCGTCATGGCCCCCTCGCACAGCCGGTCGGTCAGGTCGACCTCCGACTCGCAGGTGAAGTAGCGCTCCATGATGTGGGCCAGTATGTCCGTCGCGCCGCTGGCGATCTGGTACGGCGGCAGCGTCATGGGCAGCTCGGGGTTCATGATGGCGAAGCGGGGCCGGTTCAGCTCGCTGCGCAGGCCGCGCTTGGTCTTGGTCGCCTCCCGGGTGATCACGCAGCTGTTGGACGACTCGCTGCCCGCCGCGGACATCGTCAGCACCACGCCCACGGGCAGCGCTGCCCGGGACTTGGCCTTTCCGCACCACAGGTCCCAGAAGTCGCCGTCGTAGCACACGCCGTGGGCCACGGCCTTGCCGGTGTCGATCACCGACCCGCCGCCGACGGCCAGTATGAAGTCCACGCCCTCCCGGCGCGCCAGCTCTATGCCCTGATACACCAGCGTGTCCCGGGGGTTGGGCTGCACGCCGCCCAGGCAGACGTATTCGACGCCGGCGTCGCTCAGGGCCTTCTGCACCCGGTCGAGCAGGCCCGACCGCACCGCGGAGCCGCCGCCGTACAGTATCAGCGCCTTCGTGCCGCCGAAGTCCCGGATCTGCGCTCCGGCCTTCAGCTCCGCGCCGCGGCCGAACACGAACCGCGTCGGAACGCAATGGACAAAATCCCTCATACCGCTCTCCTCCCCGCTGTGCCGCTGTTTCTGTTCTTGGCCTTCTTCGCCTTCTGGGGCCGCCGCTGGGCCTCGAATTCGTCGAATACGGGCAAATTGGCCACGTTGAACACCTCGTCCTCGTAGGAATCGGAGACGTCCCGCTTGCCCAGGTCCACCGCGAAGAAGCTGTCCGGCGCCTTCTCGGGCTGCCGGGCCTGGTCGCGGTCCCTCTCCGGGCGGGGCTTATCCCCGTCATGACGGCGCTTCGCGTCCGCCGGGCGCGACGGGGCCGCGCGGCGCTGCACCCGGGTGCCCTTGCGGCGGCGCCCGGTGCCCGGCTGTCCGCGTCCGTTCTCCCGCGCCCTGTCGCCCCTATCCTGTGACGGGCTCTGGCGCTTGACCACGGTGCTGGCCACCACATAGTCGTGCTCGTCCCAGTTGGAGATCAGGTCGCCCTCCCACTCGCTGGCCTTGTCCATGTCGACGCCCGCGAAGAAGCGGTCGTCGTTGACGATGACGCGCTCCTTTCGGAACCACACCCAATAGGGGCGCCAGCGGATCAGCCAGATCAGCCGGTCCAGCACCACGCCCAGCACCAGAAAGAATATGAGCAGCTTCAGCCAGTTCCGGGAGAGCCACACCAGCGGCGAGCCGCTGGCGCTCCCCGCCAGGTTGAACAGCCTGAGCACCCAGTTGGCCAGGCCCTTCAGCCAGCCGAGCATCACGTCTACGATTGCGTTGGAATATCCGCTGATTGTCATGTCGTACAGTATCCTCCGGGGCGGTCACGGCATCGGGGCGCGTTGCCGGTCAAACCGGCGCGTCAGCCCTCGCCGCCCGCGTTGTCGGGGTTGGTATTGGTCAGCGTCACGGAAACCGCGTCGCACTGGAAGCTGATGTCGGGGTACAGCTGCGGGTCCGCCGTGGGCTCCAGCAGATACGTGCCCGCGTCCAGGCCCGACAGGTCCACGCTGACGGTCACGCCCGTGTCCATCAGGTTCTCGATGGCGCTGCGCGCGCCGGTGGCCAGCACGGTCGGCGGCTCATAGGTGGCGACCAGGCCCTCCCCCTTGCCCTGCAGCTGCACCTTCACGTCCTCCACGTAGCCGCTGATCGACTCCTCGACGATGTTCACGCTCACGTAGACCTGCTCGCTGGACACGTTCTTGAAGTCGGAAAGCCGCGATATGGCCGCCCGGGCCGAGAAGCTCTGGCTGGCGCCCTGGATGGACACCGGCTCGATGCGAAGCTCGGTGAGGCTGTCCAGCAGCTCGCGCTCCGCGGCCACCTGCAGCGTCTCGGGCTGTATGGACAGCGATTGCAGCACGTAGCCCGGCGCGGGCTGGCCGGTGACCACGCTGGCCGCGTCGGTGGACACCGGGATCTCCCGGGTGGGATAGATGTCCAGGCTCACGGACACCGACGAGGTGGAGCAGTTCAGCATGGTCTGGGAGATCTCCTCGCCCGCCGCGTCCAGCAGTACGTAGGGCAGCGCCTTGATCGTGGAATTTTCCATGGCGCTCACGTCCACGGTCACCTTCGCCGAGGCGATGCTCTGCACCACCGACGACGCGCCGGAGATCGTCAGCACCGCCGGGTTGCAGCGGGTGACGTTGTACCACATGCCGGTGCGCGCGCCGGCGATCTCCGTATTGACGGAGACGTTGCGCGAATCCAGCGACTCGAAGGCCAGCGTCAGCGTGGACGGGGTGATGCTGCGCACGCGCCCGTAGCTGGTGGTGGCCCGCAGGGGCACCTGCTGGTTGCCGGTGGTGCGCACGTTGGAAAGGTCCAGCGTCACCAGCACGTTGTCGGCGGACACCTTCGAGTAGTCGGCCTGGGGCGCCTCGACCGTCACGGCGATGCCCGAGAGCGCCTTGGTGGGATCGTCCTTCAGGGCCAGCCGGCGGTCGGCCAGCGTGGACTGGCCGTTGGGATAGCCCGTCAGGTTGTAGATGGTCTTGGTGCGGGTGATGGAGGTGTTGGTGGAGATCACGTAGCTCCACAGCAGTATCGCCAGCACCAGCGAGAGCAGCTTGTAGGCCAGGTTGTTGGAAAGCGAGCCGATGATCCAGCGCACCGGCTTGGGCGCGTTTTTATAAAAGTTGCTCTCGCTGATGCGCTCGCGCAGGCTCTTGTCACTATGCTTCATCTTCCCGCTCCTCCCTGCGAAGCGTGCCGAGCCAGGAGTACATGTTGCGCTCCGGTGTGAACAGCTCGGTCAGAAGGATGTTCAGCGATCGCGCGTCCAGGTGCCGGGTCAGCCGCCCCTCCCTGGCCATCGAGATGATGCCCGTCTCCTCGGACACGATCAGCGACACCGCGTCGGTGGTCTCGGTGATGCCGATGGCGGCGCGGTGGCGGGTGCCCAGGTCCCGGCTGATGGTCGGGTCCTCGGACAGCGGCAGTATGCAGGCGGCCGCGTTGATGCGGCGGTTGCGCAATATCATCGCCCCGTCGTGCAGCGGGGTGTTGGGCTCGAATATGTTTTCGATCAGCGGCGCGCTGATCTCGGCGTCCACGCGGGTGCCCGTCTCGATCACGTCTCCCAGGCCGGTCTGGCGCTCGATCACGATCAGCGCGCCGATCTTCTTGCGGGCCATGTCGTTCATCGCGCGGATGATCTCGGTGACCGGGCGCTCCACCTGCTCCTCCGGCGCCTTTCCGGAGGCGCCGAACACCTTGCGCATCAGCTTGGAGCGCCCCAGCTGGTCGAGTCCCCGGCGAAACTCCGGCTGGAACAGTATCACGATGACCAACAGGCCCATGCTGATGATCTGGTTGAGCAGCCACGACACGGCGCTGAAGCGCAGCACATTGGACAGCCACGCCATGACCAGCACCATGGCGATGCCCTTGAACAGGGAATTGGACCGCGTGTGAAGCACCAGCTTGATGACGTTGTAGATCAGCACGGCGAGTATCGCCACGTCCACGATGTTGTGCCAGTCCGGGTGCTCAAAGAGATTGGTAAACAGAGCGCCGATCGAAGAGAACAGCTCCCGAATCTGCACCATGTCCGCCACCTCCTTACGCGATTCTTCGTTCCCGAATCTATTATAATACAAAACGCCCCAAATGCCAACTTGCTTTTTGCGGAAGAATTCAACAAAAATGTGGCAGATCGTCAACGCCCGTTGGGCAATTCGGCGTTTTTGTGCTCATCTATTGTCAAAACGCTGCAATGGACCGGCCGCTTTTTGGCGGGGTTGTCAACCCGCCACAATCATCCCCCTTCTTTTTGTGAAATCAATCCATTCACATTTTCGCACATTTCTGCTATAATATCAGCGTTGAATATTTTTGAGGAGGTAGTTTCACATGGCAAGTTTGTCTCTTCGCGGCATTTACAAGATCTACGCCGGCGACGTCGTCGCGGTCAGCGACTTCAACCTGGAGATCGAGGATAAGGAATTCATCATTCTGGTCGGCCCCTCCGGCTGCGGCAAGTCCACCACCCTGCGCATGGTCGCGGGCCTGGAAGACATCTCCAAGGGTGAGCTGTACATCGACGACAAGCTGGTCAACCATATTCCTCCGAAGGACCGCGATATCGCCATGGTGTTCCAGAGCTACGCTCTGTATCCCCACATGACCGTCTACAACAACATGGCCTTCGGCCTGAAGCTGCGCAAGATGCCCAAGGCGGACATCGACCGTCGCGTCAAGGAGGCCGCAGCCATTCTGGGCATCGAGGCCCTGCTGAACCGCAAGCCCGCGGCGCTGTCCGGCGGCCAGCGCCAGCGTGTCGCCCTGGGCCGCGCCATCGTGCGTGAGCCGAAGGTCTTCCTGATGGACGAGCCTCTGTCCAACCTGGACGCCAAGCTGCGCGTGCAGATGCGTTCCGAGATCACCAAGCTGCACAAGAAGCTGCAGACCACCTTCATCTACGTTACCCACGACCAGACCGAGGCCATGACGATGGGCTCCCGCATCGTGGTCATGAAGGACGGCTACATCCAGCAGGTCGATTCTCCGCAGAACCTGTACGACTATCCCGCCAACCTGTTCGTCGCCGGCTTCATCGGCATGCCGCAGATGAACATCTTCCGCGTGAAGCTCGAGAAGCGCGCTGACGGCGTGTGGGCCGTGTTCGGCAACAACGCCATCAAGGTGCCCGAGGGCAAGGTCCAGCGCATGACCGGCGACTACATCGGCAAGGAAGTCTTCATGGGCATCCGTCCCGAGAACATCTCCGACGACGCCGTGTTCACCTCCACCTATCCCGACGCCTGCATCGACGTGGACGTTGAGATCATCGAGCTGATGGGCTCCGAGACTTACCTGTACATGACCACCAGCGGCAAGGACGAGAACTTCATTGCCCGCGTCGACCCCCGCACCACCTCCCGCGGCGGCGACAAGATCAAGGTGGGCCTGGACGTCAATCGCCTCCACTTCTTCGACGTGGAGACCGAGAAGACCATCCTGTCCCGCGACTGACGCTTCACAACCGATGATATCAGGCATTCCTGGCTCAATCCGCATTGGGCCAGGAATGTGTGTCCTATCCCTTTTTCCCGCCCGCACAGCCCGGGCGGAACAACCCGAATGACAGAAGGAGGCGTATACGATGAAGAGAATATGCTTGTTCGCACTGACCATGATTCTGTTGCTTGGCACCCTCGGCGCTCAGGCCGAGGTCAGCGCCTCGTATGTTGATCTCGTGCCCGAGGCCCAGGAGATCGACCTGTGGACCCAGGACATGGCCGACGCCGGTGAAGCCGGGCAGGTCATGAGCCCGGAACAGGACGGCGGCGAGCTGATTCCCAAGGCCGCCTCCAAGAAAAACCTCGTCAACAGCGTCTATACCAAGATCCTCAGCTCCGGCAAGGTGCAGGCCAAGGTCTTCCTGAACACCGCTTACGCGGGCCTGGGCCGCACCAAGTGGTATGTCTACGCGATTGCCGGCGAGGGCGACCCCGTCGTGGAATCCTTCGACGACACGGGCATCAGCACCCCCACCGAGTACACGATGAAGGCGACGTTCAACCAGGGCGAGGCCGTGCTGTTCGGCGCGTACACCGACGTGACCGCCCGGGACAGCTGGGTCGATACCGGCGATGTGCTCGAATTGATGAACAACGCCAGCGACATGGTGGTGGAAATGCCCGCCAAGTCCACCGACCCGAAGGACAACGCCGAGACGATCACCTTCACCGGCGATAAGAACATCGCATACAACAAGACCCTCACCTTCCCCAACGGCAAGTATCAGTACATCAAGCTGGTGCTGAAGAAGGACGCGGTCATCGACGTGGGCAAGTTCGAGGGCTCCGGCGTCGAAAACGCCGCCCTGGCCACCAATGAGGTGCTCGGCAAGGTCTATCCCGTGGACGACCAGATGGACAAGGACACCACGCAGCGCATCTATGCCGATAAATCGACCGTCGTCAAGGCGGGCACCTACTGGCTGTGCGTCTACTTCTATTGGTATGACAGCGTCGACGCCCAGAAGCTCAAGCTGGATCTGAGCTTCACGCTGCGTCCCAGCGTGGACGACGTCAAGGTGAAATGGGTCTGCAAGGAGGAGAAGAATCTGAACGCCTCCATCTTCCCCAATCGCCTGATGCACTTCACCCTCACCGTCGAGCCCAAGAGCTCGGACTATGTGTTCAACACGGTGGCGCTGAACAGCTATGTGGAAAACGGATACGACGAGAAGCTCAGCGACGACGGCAAGACGCTGACCTTTACCGCCCAGAACGCCGCGGCGGGCGAGATGAAGGTGCTGAAGGTCGCGCTCATCAACAAGCTGACCTACGCCACGAAGGCCTTCACGCAGGCCATCGGTTCCGCGCCGGACAAGCCCAGCGCCGAGTACCACTCCATCACCACCAACAGCAAAAGCGCCGTCATCGAGGCCAAGAACATGGGCCAGGGCGCGTACAACGGCTACGTGCGCGGCTGGATCAAGAGCGGCAAGAAGTGGGTAAAGAAGCTGGACGAGCCCATCTACCCCAACGGCGGCAAGAACGTGCACTCCTTTACCAAGCTCAAGCCCAACACCACCTACCAGTTCAAGTACGCCTTCTACATCAAGAACGGCGACAGCGAGCTTATCTCCAAGCCCCTCACCTTCACGGCCAAGACCGGCGTCAAGAAGGCGCCCGTGGTCGCCAGCGCCAAGGTGACCAACAAGAAGAAGTCCAAAAAGGTCTGGGTCGACGGCTATTGGGAGAATCGCGGCAGCAAGCTGGTCTGGGTCAAGGGGCACTATTCCTGGCTCGTGAGCTACAACCTGGTCGTCACCCTGAAGAGCGCGCCGCCCAAGGGGGCGCTCGGGCTGAAGTACGGCGACCAGGCGGTGGCCGGAAAGGGCAAGAGCTTCACCTTCAAGTTCAAGAACGTGGGCAGCTATCCCACCGAGGGCGTGTTCAACTTCTACAGCGACGCCACTTACGGCGGCCTCAGCCCCGCCTCCAAGAAAGTCAAGTTCAAATGATCGCGCCAAAGCGCGACAGGGCCTGCCTCGCATCGAGGCAGGCCCTGTCCTTGTTTCGTTAAAGTCTATACCTTGATCACCACGCACTGCCCCGCCTCCACCGCGCCGACGCGGTCGGGCCCCACGGCGTAGCGCTTCGCCAGGTCCCAGGCCGTCTCTCCCGCCTGGGGCCAGGCCATCACGATGCCCGCGCGCCGGGCGATGGGCGCACCCTCCTCCACCTGCGACACGACCTCCACGCGTTCGCGCCTGCGGGTCTGACAGGCAACGGACAGCTGCAGCTTCATCTCCAGGCGGTCGCTCATCAGCGCGTTGGCCTCGGCGGAGATCACCTGTATGTCGATCAGCGACCCGTCGTCCAGCGCCTGGGGCACGGTCACCGAGAAGGGTAGCTCCGCCTCGGCGGAGGCCGGCAGGTCCGAGCCGGCGGGCATGTACAGCACCCGCGTCTCGATCACGCCGTCGATCCTGCCCTGGCCGTTCTCCGCCCGCCATTCCCCGATGGCCGGGTGCACCTGGGCGGCGATGACGGTGCCTACGCCCGGCGCGTTCTCCCCGAGCAGCACCGTGCCCCGCACCTGCTCGCCGGTGCGCAGGTGGTCCACCGCCGTGCAAAGCTGAAGCGTCTGGCGGGTCACCTCCACCGACGGGCCCCGGGTGGCGTAGGCGTCCGTCAGCGCGTCGGCGCTCTCGGTGATGTTCGCCAGCACCCGCACCCGCAGCTGCAGCTCGCAGCTCAGGCGCATGTCGCCGTCCTCGCCAGCGGTCACCTCGCTGCGCACGCTCTGCACGTCCGCCTCCGCGATCAGCTCGCCCGTCAGCCATTCCGGCATCTCCACCAGCTGGTCCAGCGCGATCGGGTAGCGCACCAGCACCGCGGGCCTTCCGGCCACGCCGCTGGACACCAGCGTCTCCACCAATACCCGGCCCTTCACCCGCGCGCCGCCCAGGTCCGCGGACACGTCGTCGATCTGCACGGCCACCCAGTCCATCAGCGCCGTCCGGGCGTCCAGCGCCGCCGGCAGCGCCACTTCCTCCTTTAATAGCGCCATCTCGCTGGCCTCTGCCGCCAGCTTCACCGACTTCAGCGGCCGATAGGCCGTCTGCAGGCCCTCCTGGCCGCTGAGGGCCGTGATGACCTCCTCCGGCGCCAGGTTCAGCACCTGCGCCTGTATGTCGCAGGTCACCTGGAACACCATGTGGCCGTTCTCGTAGCGGGCGTCCACGTGGCCGACGCTGCCCTGCACCCGACACAGCATGCCGGGCTCGGCCCCCGGAATCTCCAGCACCTGGTTCAGCACGGTCTGGGCCGTCAGCGCCCGAATCTCGCACGCCTCGCCCTGCCGGTAGGCCGCCTGACAGCTGACCTGGCCTTCCAGCACCACCCGGTCCGCCTGCACGTCCGCCTGGCCGATGTACAGCTGGGCGTCCGCCAACAGCGGCTCGATGGCGTCCCGGCCCGCACCGGGCACCAGCGTCTCCGCCCGCACCAGCGCCTGCACGCTCTGCGCGCCGATCAGCCTCTCCGTTTCAAGGGTCTGCCTGTCTGCCTGCAGCGCCATAAAAACCCCTCCTGTCCGATTTCCATCATGGGATGGTATGCGAAAGGAGGGAACGATATTCTGGAGAGTGGAGAGTGAAGAGTGGAGTTAGGAGTTAGGAGTTAGGAGTTAGGAGTTAGGAGCATTGAATGGCATTTTTGCTCCTCACTCCTCACTCCTCACTCAAAAGTTTTTACTTCGCTATGGCGCGCTTCACGTAGTTGAGCATGTCGGCTTGGTCGACGCAGTCGTTGAAGCGGGGGGGGAGGTCGCGCAGGCGGGCCAGGGGCTCGGGCACGGGGACGTCGGTGAGGGCGTTGAGCATGTCCATGGCGCCGAAGCCGCTCTCGGGCTCGTGGTCGGAGATCGCGGACAACACGTCGCGGCTGAACTTGTAGGGCGAGGCCGTGGAGAGCACCACGTTGACCCACCCGTTGTCCTCCTGGGCCTTGAAGTCCTCCATCACCGACCAGGCCACGGCGGTGTGGGTATCCATCAGATAGCCGTAGTCCTGCCAGACCTTGCCGATGGCCTCGCGCGCCCGGTCGTCGTCGGCGCAGCCCGCCCAGAAGTGCTCCCGCATGACCTTCATCAGCGATTCCGGCGCGGTGTAGACGCCCTCGTCGCGCAGCTTGGCCATCAGGTCCGCCACCAGGTCAAAGTCGCCGTCCGAGGCCATGAACAGGTAGCGCTCCAAATTGCTGGACACCAGTATGTCCATCGACGGCGACGCCGTGCGGTAGAACGTGCGCCGGCGGTCGTACACCCCGGTACGGATGAAGTCGGTCAGCACGTCGTTCGCGTTGGACGCGCACACCAGTTTGGCCACCGGCAGGCCCATCCGCCGGGCGAACTCGCCGGCCAGTATGTCGCCGAAGTTGCCGGTGGGCACCACGAAGTTGACCGGGTCGCCCAGGCGAATCTCGCCCCGGAGCACCAGGTCGCAGTAGGCCTTGTAGTAGTAGGCCACCTGGGGCGCGAGCCGGCCGATGTTGATGGAGTTGGCACTGGACAGCCGCGCGCCCGAGGCCTGGGCCCAGCGGTTCAGCTCGTCGTCGGCGAATATGTTCTTCACGCCGGTCTGGGCGTCGTCGAAGTTGCCGCGCACGGCGCACACGTCCACG
Organism: Clostridia bacterium; assembly: GCA_017540445.1. GTDB lineage: Bacteria > Bacillota > Clostridia > Christensenellales > Aristaeellaceae > UBA2862. The sequence continues at coordinate 16,894 of JAFYBB010000003.1, forward strand.
TTGTCGCCGGCCTGGGTGACCATCTGGGCCTTCTGCACGTCGCTGACGCCGCCGTCGGGATAGAACACGATGATGCGCGTGCCGGGCACGTCGTGGAAGCCCTCCAGCGCGGCCTTGCCGGTGTCGCCGCTGGTGGCGGTGAGTATGACGATCTCCTCCCCGACGCCCAGCTTCTGCCGCGCCGCCAGGATCAGCCGGGGCAGCACGGACAGCGCCACGTCCTTGAACGCCGAAGTCGGGCCGCGGAACAGCTCCAGCACGAAGTCGTCCCCCACCTTTTCCACGGGGGTCAGATCGTCGGTCTCAAACTTTCCGTCGTAGGCGGCGTCGATCAGCGCGCGCATCTCCTCGCCGGTGAAGTCGTTCAGTATCCTGCCGATGACCTCCGCGGAGATCTCCCTGGCGCTCTTGCTGAGCAGGTCCGCCACGTTCACCCGCATCTGGTCGAAGCGGACGGGCGTGTACAGGCCGCCGTCCGGCGCGATGCCCTTCAGCACGGCCTGGGCGGAGTCGGCGGTGTACTTTTCGGAACGGCTGCTGTAGAAAATCATAGAAGTGTCCTCGCTTCCCGTTTGGAGTCTGACACTATCATAACGGTTTTTTCGGAAAAATGCAAGCGTATCTTTGCGCCTGCGGCCATTTGGCTGTAAAAAGTCCCATCCTCCCCCGTTCTTTCGTTAAGAGGCTGATAACAAGCGCCCGAAGCCTTTGACAAAACCGCGCCTTTGTGCTATAGTGTTTTTATTTCAAAAACATGTGTTTTTCTACGAAAGACACGAAGGAGTTGTTTCCCCTTGAAAATCGGACTGTTGGGCCTCGGAACGATCGGCTCGGGCGTATATGAGCACCTGTCTCGGCGGGATGACATCCATGTCAAGCGCATACTGGAGCTGGTGCGCCACCCGGGCCTGGAGCACCTGGAGACCTCGGACTTCAACGAAATACTGAACGATCCCGAGATCGACACGGTCGTGGAACTGATCGGCGGCATGGAGCCGGCCCACACCTTCACGGTGCAGGCGCTGAAGGCGGGCAAGAACGTGGTGACCGCCAACAAGCTGATGCTCTCCCACCACATGGAGGAGATCCTGACGCTGGCCCGGGACATGGGCGTGCACTACCGCTACGACGCCAGCGTCGGCGGCAGCATCCCCTTCCTGTACAACCTGATGCGCCACCGCGGCGCGGACCGGCTGATCGCGCTGTCCGGCATCGTCAACGGCACCACCAACCTGATCCTGGACATCATGCAGACCGACGGCCGCGCCTTTGACGACGTGCTGGCCGAGGCCCAGCGCCTGGGCTACGCCGAGGCGAACCCCTCGGCGGACATCGACGGCATCGACGCCATGTGCAAGCTGAGCATCGCCAGCGCCGTGGCCTATCAGCAGTACCTGCGCCCGGAGGACATCGACACCGAGGGCATCCGGCACATCGCCGCCGAGGACATCATACATTTCAAAAAGATGGGCCGCGTGTGCCGCCTGATCGCAAGCTCCGCGCTGAACGCCGACGGCAGCGTCAGCGCCTGCGTGGAACCCACGCTCCTGCCCGACACCTCGACCGAGGCCGCGGTGCGGCTGAACAACAACGCGATCTCCGTCACCGGCGAGTACTTCGGCGTGCACACCTTCATGGGCCAGGGCGCGGGCAAGGACCCCACCGCCTTCGCCGTGGAGCTGGGGCTGCGGGACATACTGGACGGCGTGTCCCCCAGGCTGAACCCCATCCCCAGCGGCTACGCGCGCGTCGACAACGCCGCCGCGAAGCATCGCTACTACGTGCGCACGTCGGCGCCGCTGGATGTCCCCGCGGAATCGCTGTCGGGCGGGGCGCATGTCACCGAGCCCATCAGCGTGCGCGAAATGCACGACGTGGCGAAAGCGCTGCGCGAAGCAGACCCCGGTCTGTTCTTTGCCGGCATTTCGGAATAGAACCATCATGGACAGAAAGAGGGCAAACGCTATGAGCAAAGTCAACGTCGCGATACTGGGCGCCACGGGAGCCGTGGGCCGCGAAATGCTGAAGGTCCTGGCCGAGCGCCATTTCCCCGTCAAACACCTGAAGGCCCTGGCCAGCGCTCGCAGCGCCGGCATGGTGCTGCCCTTTGGCAGCGGCACCGTGACCGTTGAGGAAGCCACCGACGCCGCCTTCGAGGGCATGGACATCGTGCTGGGCGCGGCCCAGAATCCCCTGGCCAAGCAGTTCGCCCCCGCCATCGTCAAGGCCGGCGCGGTGTTCGTGGACAACTCCAGCGCCTTCCGCATGTCCGACGACGTGCCGCTGATCGTGCCGGAGATCAACCCGGAGGACGTGAAAAAGCACCACGGCATCATCTCCAACCCCAACTGCTCCACCATCATCACGCTGACCGCTGTGGCGGGGCTCAACAAGGTCTCCCCCATCGAGAGCATGGTGGCCAGCACCTATCAGGCCGTGTCCGGCGCGGGCGCGGGCGGGCTGGCGGAGCTGGAGCAGCAGGTGAAGGACTACGCCGCCGGCAAGGCGCCCGAGGCCAAGGTGTTCCCGTGGCAGATCGCCTTCAACCTGATCCCCCAGATCGGCAGCGACACCGGCAACGGCTACACCACCGAGGAGATGAAGATGCAGAACGAGGGCCGCAAGATACTGCACCTGCCGGAACTGAAGGTCACCTGCACCTGCGTGCGCGTGCCGGTGCTGCGCAGCCACTCCATCAGCGTCACCCTGCGCACCGAGCGCAGGATCGGCGTCGAGGAGGCCCGCGCGGCCATCGCCCAGGCCCCCGGCTGCCGCCTGGTGGACGACCTGGAGAACAAGGTCTATCCGATGCCGCTGGACACCAGCAACCAGGACATCGTGTTCGTCGGCCGCATCCGCGAGGACCTCACCGACGAGAAGGGCCTGTCCCTGTGGTGCTGCGGCGATCAGATCCGCAAGGGCGCGGCGACCAACGCCGTGCAGATCGCCGAGCTGCTGGTCAAGTAATGGAAAGCTTCGAGGCGCTTGAGCTGAGCCCTGAGCTGCTGCGCGCCGTTGAGGCCATGGGCTTTACCGAACCGACTGACATTCAGCGCCAGGCCATACCGCTGATCAGAAGCGGCGCGGACGTGATCGGGCGCAGTCAGACCGGCACGGGCAAGACCATGGCCTTTGCCATCCCCGCGGTGGAGATGATCGACCGCACGGAGGCCCAGCCCACCGTGCAGGTGCTGATCCTCTGCCCCACCCGCGAGCTGGCCCAGCAGGGCTGCGACGAGATCAAAAAGCTGATCCGCTATACGCTGAACATCTGGCCGGCGGACGTGTACGGCGGCGCGGCCATTGACCGTCAAATCTATAAGCTGAAGCGCGCCAACCTGGTCATCGGCACGCCCGGGCGCGTGATGGACCACATGCGCCGGGGCACGCTGTCGCTTGCCAACGTGAAGCTGGTGGTGCTGGACGAGGCGGACGAGATGCTGAGCATGGGCTTCCGCGAGGACATCGAGACGATATTGAAGGACGTGCCCGAGGCGCGCCAGACCGTGCTTTTCTCCGCCACGATGCCCCAGATGATACTGGAGCTGACGGACCAGTACATGCGCGACCCCCAGCTGATCGAGATCGACGCCGACAAGGTGACGCTGGATCAGATTCGCCAGCAGTTCATGGAGGTGCCGATGGGCCGCAAGCTGGACGCGCTGAACCTGCTGCTGCGCGCCCACGAGCCGGTGCGCACGATGATCTTCTGCAACACCAAGCTGATGGTGGACGAGGTCTCCTCCTACCTGAACCGAAGCGGCTTCGCCTGCGAGGGCATCCACGGCGACATGAACCAGAGCCAGCGCACCCGGGTGATGGAGGGCTTCAAGTCGGCCCGGATCCCGATACTGGTGGCCACCGACGTGGCGGCCCGGGGCATCGACGTGAACGACATCGACTACGTGATCAACTACGACCTGCCCCCAAGCAGCGAGATCTACGTGCACCGCATCGGCCGCACGGGCCGCGCCGGCAAGGCGGGCACGGCCATCACGCTGTGCAGCGGCCGCCGGCAGTTCTTCGGCATGCGGGACATCGGCCGCGCCGTCCACACGGTCGCCGAGGAGATACCGATCCCCACCGTTGCCGAGATTCGCCAGCGGCAGGATGAAAAAAGCCTGGAGCGCGTCCGGGAGGCCCTGAGCGGCGACATCCCGATGGAATTTCAGACCATGGTCGGCAAGCTGATGGCCGAGGGCCACGAGCCCGCTATGATCGCCTCCGCGGCCCTGAGCCTGTGCTTCGCCCGCGACGAGGCCGGTCTTACCGACATACAATATGACCGCAAAGCAGACGACGGTCGGTTGTACCGGAAGCTGATCATCAGCATCGGCCGCCGGCAGAACATCGCGCCGAACCACGTGGTCAGCGCCGTGGCCGGCCGGGCCAACATCCCGGGCAGCGTTATCGGCAAGATCGAGATCTACGACGACAAGACCGTCGTCGGCGTGCCCGCGGAGCGCGCTTCGGACATCGCGAAGGCGATGCAGGGCGCGACCATCTGCGGCCAGAGCGTCCGCGCGAAGCTGAGCGACGAGCGACCCGCCGCCCAGCCCGCCCCCGTCGGCAGGGCCTTTGACCGCCGCTCGCGGCCCAGGACCGACCGCCCGACGCCCACCCGCGCCAGGACCTCGTCCCCCGTCTCCCAGCG